>JARYLX010000020.1 GCA_029907415.1 Melioribacter sp. | reverse complement strand
TTTATGAGAAAGAAAAATTTTATCGAAGTAATTCAAAAATTCATAATGACCATATCCATATTCTTCATGAATTTCATTTGTATTTGATAGTAACACAACTTTAAAATTCTTCTTAAGCTGTGGAATTAATGATACGACTTTCTCGTTCAAAGTAAAAATATCAGAATAAATTTTACAAAAATTTTCTTCTGAAACTTTATGCTCCAGCCAGCTGGACATAGTATCTAAAAATTCTTTACGAGAAATTTTGCCCCGTTCAAAATTTCGATGATATTCATAATTTTCGCTGTAAAGTCTTGCAAACTTATCTCCAAGACCATCACTTATTGAATTGAGCTTATTTACAACTTTTGAATAATCGAAGGGGATTAAAACATTCCCGAGGTCAAAAACAATAACAGAATATTTTGGCATATCTCTCCTTATAATTAAAATAACTACACAAAGATATAAAAAGAGGTCATTCCAAAATAATCCTGTAAAGCCAACCTTAAGTTTTTGAAATGACCCCTTAAAAAAATTATTTCACTTCAAAAAGTGAATCTGGAAGATTTGTATTTATTTCAATTGAAGAAACATATAATTCAATAGACTGCGGACCAAAACTCTGAACATATTTAAATGGATATTTTACTCCCTGCACTTCTTTATAATCGCTTACATCCATAGTCTGGGCAAAACTTCCTTGAGGTGTTGTAACATTACTAATAGTTCTTACCAACAATCCTGTTTCAACATCATAATATTGTGTTGTTTTCTTTCCTGAAGAAGAAGTCAAAACAACTTTGTATGCATCTTTTCCATTAATTGATTCAATACCCACAAGTTCAGGTTTTAATCCATATTTTGGATAATCAAGTGGAGCATCTAATGCCTGCTCTTTTAATGATTCAACCTGCTCGCTATTAAGTTCCTGGGATTGTCCCATTATTTCAACTTTTCCTTTTTCTCCATCAAAAATTGTTTTTTGTTGAAATACTCCTGCATCAATTAATTGCATTAATTTATTGGGATACTTTTGAGATATTGTAACATTAATATTCATTCCCTGAGTAGAGCCTGTTAATTTTACTACTTTATCTTTCACTTTCAATAAATTTTCTTTTCCTCCTATTACCTCAATATATTTATTGAGAACTTGTTCAACTGTAAGTCCTGCTGGTAATTTTTTTAATGTTGGGTCATATGGATTACCAAACACATCATAATATTCAATTTTTCCAGTGATACTGAAGTTTATAAGATTTTTTGAAATCTCTTCACCGTTACCAACAACAAGAATATATGCATTACCTGGTTTTATATATTTCTTTGCTGTTTCAAGAACATCATCAGCTGTAATTGAAGCAAGATTCTTCAGATAATTTTTATAAAAATCTTTAGGAAGATTGAATCTTGCAGTATTGATTGCAAATCGAGCAATAGTTGCTGGATTTTCGAGACTTCTTATAAATTCTCCTGCTAAATAATTTTTTGCTTTCTCAAGTTCTTGTTCAGTTACTTTTTCATTTCTAATTCTTTTCATTTCTTTTAACATTTCTGTAATTGCACTGTCGGTAACACTATTTCTAACCTGAGCAAAAGCAAAGAAACTTCCCGCAATTGGGTCAGCTTTAAGTTGAGAATAAGAACCATAAGTATAACCTTTCGATTCTCTCAGATTCATAAATAATCTGCCTGTTGCACTGCCCCCAAGAATCAAATTTGTTACTGAAGCTTTAATTTCATCTTCACTTCCAATTTTTAATTCTGCAGGATAACAAATTGCAATCACAGATTGAACTGAATTGGGACGGTCAACCAGACAAACTTTATTTATTAATGGTGGTTTTGGTGTTTCATAAGAATTTTTTGGAACTTCTTTCTTTTCCCATTTACCAAAATATTTTTGAATAAGAGATTTTGCTTTTTCTTTATTAATATCTCCCACCACAGCAAGATATGCTACATTTGGTTTGAAGTAAGTTTCATAATAATTCTTACACATTTCAAGAGTAATTGAATTAACTGATTCCTCTGTTTCTGTTTCGCCATAAGGATGATTCTTCCCAAACATTAATACAGAACTTACTCTTCTTGCTATAGAATTTGGTTCATCTTTAGATACAGCAATAGAAGAAAGCATTTGCTTTTTTATCTTATCGAGTTCTTCCTGTTTGAAATTTGCATTTAGAATTATATCAGACATTATTTCAAGAATTTTTTCTTTATGCTTTTCAAGTCCACTTGCAGTAATTCCATTTGGAGAAGTAGATAATTCAGCTCCAATAAAATCAATTTCTTCATCAAGTTTATCTTTTGTTCTTGTTTTAGTGCCGGTTCTTAATAATTCTCCTGCTGCGGAAATATATCCAGCATGATTTCCTTCGAGAATAGGGTCAATATCAATAAATAAATTAAATGTTACTCTTGGGAGCTTATGATTTTCGACCACAAAAACTTTTAATCCATTTGGCAATTCGAAAGATTCGTATTCTCCAATTTTGACTTCTGGGGCTGGAGCGGGTTGAGGACGCTTTGATCTGTCAAGTTGTGCATATAAAGGCACAACAATCATTAATGCTATTAACAATATTTTTTTAATCATTTTTCAAAACTCCTTTTTTTCCACATAAATTTTTTATTTAATCAGATTACTTTTTCTCAAATGATTTTGGAAGATAATACAAAACTACTCTGTTTTCATTTTTTAAATATTTATTTGCTACTCTTTTAATATCTTCTCGAGTAACTTTCATATATCTTTGAATTTCGGTGTTAATTAAATTTGCATCGCCGTAATAAACAAAATAATTTGCAAGGTCTTCAGCAATACCAATCATTGTTGAATTTCTTTTTACAAAATCACTTTCGATTTGATTTCGAACTTTTTGAAACTCATAATTGCTTATTAATTCGTTTTTAACTTTTTCAATTTCCTTTTGAATAGCAGCTTCTAAATCTTCTGCAGTAACACCAACATTTGCAAGTCCATAAACAATAAACAATCCGGGGTCTTCCATAGGAATTGGTATTGAACCAACTGCAAGAGCTTTCTGCTGTTTATCTTTAATTTCTTTCTGAAGTCTTGAACTTTCACCACCAGAAAGAACAGTAGTTAAAATGCTCAATGCATAATAATCCGGTGTTCCTTGCTTTGGCATATGATAACCAAAAACTACCATTGGAAGTTGAACATTATCATATACAACTTCTCTTACCTCTTGAGTTTGTTCCGGCTCTACAATATTTGGGCGGGTAATTTCTTGAGTCCCTTTCGGAATTTCACCAAAATATTTTTGAACTAATTCTTTTGTCTTCTCAATATCAATATCTCCTGCTATACTCAGAGTTGCATTTTGGGGGACATAATATTTTTTGTAGAAAGCAATGAATTCATCGAGCTTTGCCTGGTCAATATATTGTACCTGACCAATTGGTGTCCATCTATACGGGTGAACTTTGTAAGCATTACTGAAGAGCTTTTCTATCAATGAACCATAAGGCTGATTTTCATAACGCTGTTTTCTTTCTTCTTTAACTACTTTTCTTTGTGTCTCAACTCCAATGCTATCGATCTTTAAATGAAGCATTCTTTCAGATTCCATATATAAACCAAGTTCTAATTGATTCGAAGGAAGAATTTCGTAATAAAAAGTTCTGTCGAATGAAGTATTAGCATTAAGTTCCCCTCCTGCAGCTTCAATAATTTTGAAGTATTCACCACGAGGAATGTTTGGCGAGCCTTCGAACATAAGATGTTCAAAAAAATGAGCAAATCCCGTTCTTTCAGGGTCTTCATTTTTACTTCCTACATGATACAATACTGATATTGCTACTATTGGAGTTGAATTATCCTGATGTAAAATTACATTCAGCCCATTATTAAGTTTATATTGCACAAAATTAATTTTTCTGGGTTGAGCTGAAGTCATAACATAACAAAATATAAGCAACAAGAATATTAACCTGCTTTTCATTTTAAATTACCCCTTATTTTGTGTGGCTATTTAGTTGTGTAAATATGCTTATTAGTTGCAAAATTTTTTAGCCCTGCGAAGTAAAGATTAAGCTCCATTTATAATATCTGAATTTGTCTTCTCTGCATTTAAACAGATAAGTTTAATAAATCAAGGTTACAGAAAAAAACAATAACTTAAGTATATATCAGTTCATGTCCTATTCTTATTTTTACATTTACTTCAGGAGTTGCATTAAAAAGCAATATTTTAATAGGACATAGAACTTTTTAGCAACTCCCATGAAGTTTAACTTTCAAAAAAAACAGAAAGCAATAACTAAGTAATTATCTTGCTTTATGAATTATCTTAATTTATCTAAAAAATAATTCAACAAACTGCTGATAGATACACGAACTTGATTCATTGAATCACGTTCACGAACCGTAACAGTTTCATCCTGAAGAGTTTGAGTATCAACTGTAATGCAAAACGGAGTTCCTGCTTCATCCATTCTTCTATAACGGCGTCCAATCGCACCTTTATCATCATAAAATATTTTAAGATGTGGTCTCAAATCAGCTTCAATTTTTTTTGCTACTTCAGGCATTCCATCTTTATTAACAAGTGGAAATACAGCTGCTTTAATTGGAGCTAATTTGGGATGAAATCTCAGAACACTTCTTAATTCGCCATTAACTTCTTCTTCATAGTAAGCATCAATAAGGAAAGCCATAAATGAGCGGCTTGCACCAGCAGAGGTCTCAATTATATATGGAATATATTTTTCTTTTGTTTCATCATCAAAATATAATTGAGATTTGCCGGAATATTGTTGATGACGACTTAAATCATAATCGGTTCTATTGTGAATCCCTTCTATTTCTCCCCAGCCAAATGGGAATTCATATTCAATATCTGTTGCTTCTTTTGCATAATGAGCTAATTTATTTTGAGGATGGTCATGGAATCGAAGTTTTGTTGGGGTCATACCGAGTGATTTATACCAATCAATTCTAATCTCTTTCCATTCATCATAATATTTTTTGTCTGTACCTGGTTTAACGAAATACTGCATTTCCATTTGTTCAAATTCACGGGTGCGGAAAAGAAAATTTTTTGTATTGATTTCATTTCGAAAAGCTTTGCCAATCTGAGCTATTCCAAAAGGAAGTTTCTGTCTGCTTGAATTTGCTACATTAAGAAAATTAACATAAATACCCTGTGCTGTTTCAGGTCTTAAATAAATCACATTGCTTTCATCTTCTACAGGACCTAAAAAAGTTTTGAACATCAAATTAAATTTTCTGGGTTGTGTAAATGTGCCTTTATTACCACATTGAGGACAATTAATTATATCGAGTAACTTTGAAGCCAATGATTGATTTTCAAGAACAGCAGTAAATTTATCATCAAGAGAGCCTTCCTGTTCAAGTAAAGAAGAATCAAGTTCCCTAAGTGCCTTTTCTTTATTTTTATCTGAGATTAGTTCTGTTAAAGTATCTAATCTGAATCTAGCTTTACATTGTTTACAGTCAATCATTGGGTCTGTAAAATTTTCGACATGTCCGCTTGCTTCCCAAACTTTAGGATGCATAAGAATAGCAGCATCAAGTCCTTCAATATCTTCCCGGTAAGTCATGGCTTTCCACCATTCTTCCTTGATATTTCTTAGAAGTTCAACACCGAGCGGACCATAATCCCAGCAGCCGTTTAAGCCGCCATAAATTTCACTTGATTGAAAAACAAATCCCCTTCGCTTTGCAAGCGATACAATTTTTTCTACCGTTTCGTTTTGTCCCTTTGCGATTTTACACCTCCAGCAAATTTTTTTAGTGACAAATATAAGAAAACCAAGTGGAAGATAGTAAATCGATTTTAGAAATTTTTATTAGAAGACAATTCATGGATTGAAGGAAATAATTTACATTAAACATTATTTGCAGATGGAAGTGTAAAAATAAATTTGCTTCCTTTATTTATCTGGCTTTCAACAAAAAGTTTTCCATTTAGCTTTTCTATAAAATCTCTGCATAGAATTAATCCCAATCCGGTTCCAGATTCACCTGCAGTCCCATTGCGGCTTTTGTTAATATCAAGTTCAAAAAGTTTATTTATTGTTTCATCATCCATTCCAATACCATCATCTTCTACTGTTATTTTCACATATTTATTTTCTCTTTCAGCATTAATTAATACTTTTCCTCCTTCATTCGTAAACTTAATTCCATTTTGAATGAGATTTCTTAAAATAGTATTGAGCATATTTTCATCTGCCTTAACTATTATATCCTCAGGTACATTCGTTTCAAGTAAAATATTTTTTGTCTTTGCAACAGAATTAAATATTGAAAAATTCTCAAGAACTATCTCATAAAGACACAATTCTTTAATATCAATTTCTAGTCTTCCAGTTTGAGCACGAGACCAGAGTAATAAATTTTCAAGCAAGTGAAAATTTTGTTTTGCAGCTTTTTCCATATTGTTAAGATAACTTAATTTTTCTTCGTCACTTAAAGTTTCATAGTTGTCCTTTAATAAACTTAGATAGCCAAAAAGAACATTAAAAGGAATTCTTAAATCATGGGCAATTATTCTTAAAAGTGTATCTTTCATCGAATTAAGATTTTTCAATTTTTCATTTGCAATTTTTTTGGTAATGTAACGACTGTATGTAATAACTGAAATTAAAAGAATCAAAAGAGTAATTACGATAAAATAATCTCTCTGTCGTTCTGCAAGTTCAATATCTTTTTGAAGAATTGCATTTTCCCGTTCTGATTTTTCTGCTTTATAAATTGATTCCATAGTTGCCACAATTGATATATTTCGTTGATTAAATAACGAATCCTGCATGGCATTATACTTTTGGCTGTAATAAAATGCATTTTCATAATCTTTAATTATTTCACTGAATCTAATCCA
The DNA here is from genome assembly GCA_029907415.1 of Melioribacter sp. Lineage (GTDB taxonomy): Bacteria > Bacteroidota > Ignavibacteria > Ignavibacteriales > Melioribacteraceae > Rosettibacter > Rosettibacter primus. The sequence goes on along the minus strand of JARYLX010000020.1, from coordinate 12,344 downwards.
TTGCTTATAACTTTCAAGTATGATGTAAGCTGCTTTTAAATTTTTTATAGTTTCTTTTGCACGATTTAAAAATTCTTTTGCTTCTTCCAATCTGTTAAGTTCAGCATAAATTATAGCAAGTTTATTTAGATTATTTAATTTGCCTTCGTTATAATCTAATTTTTCAGAAAGATTAAGTGCCTGTGAATGATAATATAGTGCTTTATTATAATCATTCTTCAATTTAAAAATGTTGCCTATTCCAGTCCATGCAGAAGCAATTCCTCTTTTATCTTTCAACTTTTTGTATTTGCTTTCAGCAAGCAGATAATAATTCATAGCATTCTTTAAATCTTTTTTAGCAGTATAAACTTCAGCAATTAGATTTAGTGTAAGCGCTATGCCGGGTTCGTCGTTAATTTCTTTTCTAATTTCTAATGTATTCATTAAATATTCTAATGCACTATCGTTTTCCCCCTGATTTTTATATATCAATCCAATATTAATTGAGCAAAAAGCGATTCCCTTTTTATGATTAAACTTTTCAAAAATATTTAATGCCTTAAGAACATATTCCAATGCAAGGGGATTATTTCCTTGAAGTCTGTAAATACCACCAATATTGTTATAAGAAAATGCTATTTGAATTGAATCCTTAGATTCAATTGCAAGATTTAATGCATCATTATAGAGATATAAAGCTTTTTCATGTTCGCCTAAATTACGATAAACAACTCCAAGCAGATTCAAAGCTTCTGAGTGTAACTTTTTATTTTCAATTCTTTTTGCTTTTTTAATTGCTTCATCACCACATTGAATTGCAAATTTAGGGTTGCTGTTTCGATATAACCAGCAATTGTCAATAAGAATTTTAATTTGAGTAGTTTCTGGCAAAGTAGAATTTGCTTTAAGCAGACTGTCAAAATTAACTTGAACATTCCACAAAGGAATATTTAACAGGAAAAGAAATATATAATTCATAAAAAAACCGCCCTCTTTTTATTCCTAAAAATAATATATAAAAACTTATTAATGAAGGAATATTAAAAGGAGTTTAATTTTTCTTTGATTAGCTCCCAAGCCTGTTTAACATGTCGTTCCTCCTGTCGTATCCCTGATATTACAAGTCGCAATGTAAATTTATTATTTAATTTTGTATGAGTAAGAAATAATTTCCCAGTAGAATTAATTTCATTAATTAATTTTTCATTTAAGCTGTTAAGTGAATCTTCATCCATACCATTTAATTTAGCTCTAAAACAGACTGTGCTGAAAGGAACTGGAGCTAATCTTTCGAAATTGGGATGTTCATCAATCCAATTTGCAAATAATTTTGCAAGACGAATATGTTCTCTAATTCTTTCTCTTAAACCATCAACTCCGAAATATCTGATAACAAACCACAATTTTAATGCACGAAATCTTCTGCCAAGTTGAACTCCGTAATCCATCAAATTATCAACAATAGAATCTTCTCTGCTTTTAAGATATTCAGGTACAAGTGAAAAAGCTCTTTTCAATATTTCAGGTTTACTTATATAAAATGCACTCAAATCTATAGGGACAAAAAGCCATTTATGAGGATTGGTAACAATTGAATCAGCTTTTTCAATTCCAATGAAATATTCTTTCATTTCAGGCAACATTGCTGCTGAACCTGCGTAAGCAGCATCAACATGAAGCCACAAATTATATTTTTGACATATTTCAGCTATTTCATTTACAGGGTCTACACTCGTTGTTGATGTAGTCCCAATTGTTGCTACAACACAGAATGGTTTAATACCATTTAGAATATCCTGTTTAATTGCATTTTCAAGTTCAGAAGGAATCATTCTAAAGTCTGAATCTACTGGAATTTTTTTTACTCCTTCTAATCCAATACCTAAGGTAATAGCAGCTTTTTCAATTGATGAATGAGCTTGTTCAGAACAATAGAGCCGTAGCTTTGATAAACCGTTTAAGCCTTTATTTCTAATGTCAAGATTAAGATATTCGCGAGCAGCTGCAATTCCATGAAGAGAACTAACTGATGCTGTGTCATAAATTATTCCCTTAAATTCACCTGGAATATTGAGCATTTTTTTATACCAGTTTAATACAACATCTTCAAGTTCGGTTAAAGCTGGAGAAGATTTCCAGACCATGCCATTTGAGTTCAAAGTTGAACTAACAATATCAGCAAGAATTCCTGGTCCACTTGCTGTTGAAGCAAAATAAGCCATAAAATTAGGATGCTGCCAGTGTGTAACTCCCGGTAAAATTATTTCATTAATGTCATTAATTATACTATCCAACTCTTCTCCTTTTTGTGGGGGTTCAGAAGGAAGTTTTGATTTAATATCACCTGGCTTAATATCAGGTAGAACAGGAAATTCTTCTATATTTTTAAGATAATTTGTAGACCAATCAATTAACTTATATCCTGTGGATTTAAATTCTTCTGCAGGCATATCATATAAATTTTTCTCTTCCATTTTTAATACTCAATTTTTGATAACCAATTAGAAATTATTTTTGCCAGTTGAATTCTTTTATCTAAAAATGAATGTCCGCATTCAAGAATATATTCTTCAAAATTTTGTGCATTTATTAATCTTAATGAGGCTACTAATGGCAGATGATGAATCTCAAGCGGAGCAGTTGTATCATACTTAGCTCCAATCAACAAAAGATTTTTTAATGATAACTTGCTAACATAGCTCAATAAATTCCATTCATTTTTATTTGCTATAAGTTCATCTAATAAATTTTCTGCACTTGTATTTTTAACGAATGAAATAGCACTTTTAATTTTTTCAATACCTTGCAGATAAATTTCTTTGTTCAGTTTTAAAATTTCACCGAATGCTCCTGAATTAAAACCTGCAATCGAAACAATATTTTTTATTTCATCATGAAAAATTGAATAATACAAAGCTGCAAATCCTCCCATGCTGTATCCAATTAAAATTATTCTTTTGCTGTCAATTCTGAATTTTTCCTTTGATTCATCTGTCTTAATAAATTTTACTGCTGCATCAAGGTCTTCTGTTAAATTTTTCCAGCAGAAATCACCTTCACTTCCCCAGCATCCTCTGTAGTGAAATATAAGAACATTAAATCCCTGTCTTCTGAAAACATGTGCCAAATCCAGATTTGTCTCGTTGCCAGGAAATCCATGTAATAAAATTATTGTAGGATGCAAATCTTCATCGGCAGCAAGAAGCATTGTCCCTAAAATTTTATTCCCTTTACTTTCAAATACTACAGGGACCATTGATGATGGAAATTCTCTGTTAATATAAATTGGGTCTTGAGTTACAGGGTCAAATGAATTCATTTCTTACCATATTAATACTACATAAAAATAAACATAATATGATTGATATAAAATCAATTTGTAGAATAAAATTGCTGCAGCTTTTACATCTAAAAATTTATAGCCATAAAAAAATATAACTGTTACACAAACTTTTATTTCCAATCAAGCCATATTTTTGAAGTCTCATCAATTCTTATTTAAGCTGTTTCTGTATTTTTATTCATTACAAAATTAAAATGATGTTTTAATTAGGACTCGTATTTCTTATCTTTGCAACTAAATTTTTAACAAAGAGCAAGAAATGAAATTAAGCAAATCTTTTGTTCCAACATTAAAAGAAATACCAGCCGAAGCTGTAATTCCAAGTCATATCTTAATGATAAGAGCAGGATTAGTGCGGCAATTATCAGCTGGAATTTATACCTGGCTCCCACTTGGTTACAAAGTAATTCGAAAAATTATGGATATAATTCGAGAAGAGATGAATGCTATTGGTGGACAGGAATTTCATTATCCTGCACTTAATCCAAGAGAAATATGGGAACAAACTGGAAGAGTTGAAGCATTTGGTGATATTATGTTTCATGTTAAAAATCGTGATTATGTTTTAGCTCCAACTCACGAAGAAATTGTAGCATGGCATGCAAAAGGTGCGATAACATCATACAAAGATTTACCACAAATCTGGTATCAGATACAAACAAAATTTAGAAACGAGCCTCGGCCACGAAGCGGTGTGATTAGAGGCCGTCAATTTATAATGAAAGATTCTTACTCACTGGATAAAACTTTTGAAGATTTAGATAAATCTTATGAAATGCATGATAAAGCTTATAGAAAAATTTTTGATAGATGCGGTCTGAAATATTTTGTTGTCGGTGCATCAAGCGGTGCAATGGGCGGAAGTAAATCAGAGGAATTCATGGTTAAAAGTGATGCTGGAGAAGATACTGTAGCATACTGCGAAAATTGTGGATATGCAGCAAATGTAGAAGTAGCACAATCAATCACTCAACCAGCTATTCGTTATAACTCAAGTAAAGAGATTCATGAAATTCATACACCCAATGTCAAATCAATTGACGAACTATGTGCATTTCTTAATATTGATGAACATGAAACTGCTAAATCAAGGATTTACATACATAATGGTAATCCTGTTTTAGTTTTGATGCTTGGAAACGATGAAGTTAATGAAACTAAACTTCAAGCCGTACTGGGAGGAAATGTTCGTCCGGCTCATCCAGATGAACTTAAAGAAATTTCAGGTGCAGATGCCGGCTCAATTGGTCCAATTGGATTTAAGCATAGAATAATTGCAGATAATTTATTGAAAGATGCAAATAATCTTTACAGCGGTGCAAATAAAAATAATTATCATATAGGTGGAATTGATTTGATACGTGATGTTCCAAATATCGAATACTACGATTTAAGAATTGTTGAAAATGGTGAAAAATGTATAAGATGTAATTCATCGCTTCAAGTTTTTAAAGCAATTGAACTTGGACATATTTTCAAATTAGGAACAAAATATTCTGAAGCTCTTGGTGTTAATTTTCTCGATGAAAATGGAAAAGAACATCCTGTTGTAATGGGAAGTTATGGAATTGGAGTTGAAAGAATTCTTGCTTGCTTTTTAGAACAAAATTATGATGAAAAAGGAATTATCTGGAAAAAACCATTATCGCCATTTGATGTTCATCTAATCGGTCTTAATATGAAAAATCCTGATATTAAAGAGACATGCGAAAAGTTATACAATGAACTGCAAACTTCAGGTTTTGAAGTTATTTATGACGATAGATATGATGTTAGTGCTGGGTTTAAATTCAATGATGCAGATTTACTTGGAATGCCGCTGCAAATAATTGTTGGTGAAAAAAATTTGAAGAATGGAAATGTTGAAATAAAAATCAGAAAGTCAGGTGAGAAGTTAATCGTTCCAATAATAGAAATTAAAGAAAAGATTAAAAGCTTATTAGATGAATAAACAGATATGATGAAATAAAATCAGATGACTCAGAGCAAGATGTTTTTAATTAGAGCAGGCAAATTTACTTAATCTGAGTTATCTGCTTCCTATTTTATGAAACCCAAATTATATATCGTTTCAACACCAATCGGAAACATTGAAGATATTACACTTCGTGCATTAAAAGTATTGAATGATGTTGATTTTATTATCTGCGAAGAATTTAAAGAAGCAAACCGATTACTCTCGCATTATAAAATCAAAAAAGAACTTTTCTCACTAAATGAGCATAACGAAAAAGAAGCTTCAATCGAGTTATTTCAAAAAATTAAAGAAGGAAAAAATGCTGCATTAATTTCTGATTGTGGAACGCCTCTTTTTTCTGACCCAGGCTACCTACTTGTTCAACTTTGCATTGAATCAAATATCGAAATTGTTCCTGTCCCTGGAGCAAATTCATTGCTTACAGCTCTTGTTGGTTCAGGTTTCAAATTGAATAAATTTTTTTATGCGGGTTGGATTTCTCCAAAAAAAGATTTACGGAAAAAAGAATTACAGCATTTGAAGTCAATCAAAGAGTTGATAATATTAATGGAAACTCCTTACAGATTAAAATCTATTTTATCAGATATTTCAAAAGTATTTGGTGAGAACACAAATATTGTTTTAGCTTTCAACTTAACTATGCCCTCAGAAAAATTTTTTAGAGGAAAAGTTGGAGAGATTCAAAAAGAAGTTGAAAAAGAAAATCTCAAAGGTGAATTTGTAATCATTATTGATAACAGGTCAAAAAATTAACTTCAGCTTGAATAGTAATCATTTTTTTGATAAGATTGCATTGAAATAATTGAACCTTTGTCAAAATTTTTTAGTTAAAAAAGAAAAAGGAATAAACTATGTTAATGATAGAAGATGTTGATTTAACTCCCAATCCACAGGCACTAAAATTTATTCTGAATGAAAAATTGCTGAATAAAGAAGCAAGAAATTTTAAGAACAAAGAAGAAGCACAAAACGACCCTTTAGCAAAAGGTATTTTCGAAATTCCTGGAGTAGTTTCTGTTTTTTATATGGATAAGTTCATCACAATTGAAAAAGACCCTTCAGTTCAGTGGGGACAAATTCAACGGCCTTTTGTTGATTTCATCAAAAAGTTTGATAAGTCTTTAATACCTCCTGAAAAAGAAAGTTTTCAGATAAGCACAGAAGAACAAACTGAATTATTAAAAAGAATAAATGAAGTAATTGATACTCGTGTTCGACCAGCACTAGCAGGAGATGGCGGCGGTCTCGAAATAAGAGGGTTGGAAGGTTTCACATTAAAAATTCGATATCAAGGTGCATGCGGAAGCTGTCCAAGTTCTATTCGAGGAACTCTTCTTGCTATTGAAAATTTATTGAAAAGAGAAGTAAATCCTGCTATTGAAGTTGTATCAGATTAACTAAAAAAGCCGCTTCTTTTGAAAGCGGCTTTTATTTTTTTAAACAATTTTGTTGTTTAGATAAATAATCAGTTTTTAGATACAGAATAGAAAAAGAGAAAAAATTATTTAATTTCTGTTACCTTGCTTATATCATCAAGCTTTACAAATCTTTCCTGAAATTTGTATGTGCCGTTTGGTGTCTTGATTGTTTTCACAACTTTTACATTAACATGTGTGGATTTTGCTTTCGTTTTTACTTTATCTGCAAATGATTGTTGCTTTGCCATTTATAAACTCCGTTTTTTGGGTGCAAAATCTATAAAAATTTTTACATATAAAAAAATTTTCTGAATTTAATATCAGTCTTTACGATTTTAATCCATGAAAGGAAATGATAAAAAGATAATTCCAGGTTGCTGCGGTTTTATAGTATCTCACAAAAAATATTTTAATACTTTTGACTGCATTGAAATTAACATTACATTTTATCAAATCCCCGAAATAAATATTGCAGAAAAGTGGAAACAAGAAGCACAAGCAATAAACAAAAATTTTGAATTTATTATTAAAGCCTGGCAGTTAATTACACATCCCGCCTCAAGTTTTACTTATAGAAGATTAAAAGAAAAAATTCCTGAAAACAGAAAAAAGTATTATGGATTTTTTCAGCCGACAGATGAAGTATTAAAAGCATGGGAACGAACACAAGAATTTGCAAAAAAACTAAATTGCACAAAAATATTATTTCAAACTCCTGCATCATTTAAGCCTGAGGAATCGAACAAAAAAAATATTATCAATTTTTTTAATCTGATTAGGCACAATAAAAATTTTCAATTTATCTGGGAAGTCAGAGGCAACTGGAATTCGGAAGAAATTAAAGAAATTTGCAGTGAATTGAAATTAATTCATTGTGTTGACCCTCTTGCACCAGTTTTAAACAAATCAACATATGGCAATTTTAATTACTTCAGAATTCATGGAAGTTACGAAGGGAAAAAAATTAATTATAACTACAAAATAAATTCTGATGAAAAAGAAAAAATATATTCTTCGTGCAGCAAAAAAATAAACTATGTAATGTTCAATAATGCTTATATGTTTGAAGATGCAGTTGAATTTCAGAAGAGATTTTTAATTAAAAATCATTAATCATTCAAATTACACATACCGCTAAAGCAAGAACTACTGTTTGCATAACTTTTATTTTCACTACAGCAACATTGAAAATTTTCTGATAATGAAGAATTAACAGAAGAATTGAAAGAAGAAAATAACTTACTAATATTTTCAGAAGAACATTCCGGACATTTAATTTTTTCAGAATCTCCGAGTGATTTAAAAAATATTTCGAACTTTTTTCCACAATCATTGCATCTGTATTCAAATACCGGCATAGCATTGCTCCTTTATTTTACAATGGTTGTTTCAAGGGTTCCAATATTTTCAATCTCTGCAAAAATTTTGTCTCCCGGCACTACTCTTCCAACACCTTCAGGAGTTCCAGTAAAAATTAAATCTCCTTTTTCGAGTGTCATTTTTTCCGATACATACTTTACAATTTTTGAAGGAGAAAACAACATATTATTCAAAGATGAATTTTGTCTTACCGTTCCATTAACAGAAAGTGAGATTTTTTCATCACCTCTAAGCTTATAATCTTTTTTCAAAACAAAATTTGAAAGGACAGCCGAAGTATCGAAGCTTTTTGATAATGTCCATGGGTCGCCTTTTTTCATAAATTCAAATTGTAAATCACGCAAAGTCATATCAAGTCCAACAGCATAGCCATGAATTGCTTCTTCAGCTGATAGGTCATTAGCATTTTTAATTGTCTCTCCGATATAAAGAACAAGTTCTACTTCATGATGCAAGTTGTTCGAATATTCTGGATGAATAACCGCTTCGCCAGAATAAATTACATTTGAAGCAGCTTTCAAAAAAATTACTGGAAATTCTGGAACTTCGTTGCCTAATTCTTTTGCATGTGCTGCATAGTTTCTGCCAATACACACAATTTTACCGATAGGAACTTGTTCACTATAATTTCTAAATTTTATGTATTTCATAGGAATTTAAATTCGCTAATTCTAAAATAAGAAGTATTTATTTCATCAAAATCATTTTTTTAGTCTGAACAAAATTTCCTGCAATAATTTTATAGAAATAAACTCCACTTGAAATCAGGTTCCCAAAATTATCTCTACCATCCCATGCAATATTATATTTTCCAGCAGGTTTAATTTCATCAATTAATGTTCTGACTTCTCTTCCGAGTGCATCATAAATTTTTATCTGAACATTAGTCATCTCAGGTATTTGATAAGAAATAATTGTAGATGGATTAAATGGATTGGGATAATTTTGTTCGAGTGAATATGTGCGCGGCAAAAGTTCTATTACTTCTTTATTATCAGAAGTTATATAACTTACATATGCACGAATGAGATAGACTACAAATGAATCCTGTGGTGATGATTTATCTACATAAAATTTATACCAACCTTTAGTATCTCCATTAGTGGTATATGTTACACTATTTGAACTAAGCTGATATGTATGCATTACTCTATTTGGTCCATATTTATTATTGGGGTTACTAACCCCCAAATAATTTCCATCAATATAAAATGATACTATAAAATCAGAACCTGTACTTATGTTTTTATCACTTAAATCAACTGATACCCAGTTTGGCCATTCTGGAGGATAATTTCCCTCCACATAATATTTACCCATTACTGAAAATTCAGCTAATTTTTTCCCTAAATATTTACCTTGTGTTGTTGATTTATACCATATACCTCCATTCATAGCACTTAAAGTTCTCAAAGCAACTTTAATTGAATCAAGCTTTGTTCCGGCAATTCCACTAAATTCAACTGCCACCGAATCTCCTATTTCCCAGGGAAAAACACCTACCGGAGCTTTATTATCATAAGCTATTTCAATTGGTTTGTTTTCAAAAATTCCATCTGCAGAATAAGAAAAATTAAAGGGACCTGTTTTACTTTCACTCTGGTCAATAAAATAAATCATAAATGTAATTTCATTGTAAGTTGTTCCAAAATCAGGGTATGAATAATCTGTAGTTGTAGATATATCTTCTATTGCAGCAAAATTGTTGCTAATCTTTATTGCTTTTATTTTAATATTATTCCCGAGATTATTAAACATTATATTCAAATTTTTTCCATTATTAAAAGTTATATACTGAACACCATACTTATAAACACTTTTTGTTGCTGTAACATTTGGATTGGGATAAACAATTGACTTCATTTTAGGTAAATCAGGATAGCTGTAGCCCCATCTTGAATTCACATTCTTATTGTTAAGATAATTTGCAATGAACCAATCTTCAAGGATATCCGTAAATCTTCTGCTAGAACCCAATTTTTGTAAAGTATAATCGAGTCCGCTTGCTGCAGTGATACCATTTTCTAAATATTTCTTAAATATCTGCACACCAAATTGTTCTTTTAAATAAAGAGCAAATCTCGCAGCACGTGAATAATCATTTAAAACTGCAGTTGCATTATCTCTTCGCCAATCAAATAAGTAATGATTTGATTCATTAGCATAATAATTTTGAGAATATAAGGGATAACCATTAATTACTTCTGCAATGAGTGACCATGCTTCATCAAAAAAAGTTTCTTCTATTTTATTTCTGAAATAGTTCCAATGTATCATGTGCTGAAATTCGTGAGCAGTAGTGCTCATTGCGGTTTCCAATCCGTCTGCTGAATTTAAGTTATTCTGAGCTCCATCCAAGAAATAAATTTCTGCTTTATTACTATTAGTGTATTGAGAAGTTGTGTATTCATGATAAGCATAAAAATATCCTGCAACATATCCGCCGCTGCCCGAATAACCACCTTTAATATCAAGAATGAGTATAATGATTTTCGGGTCACCATCAATATCAGGCGGGTTACCAAATGTTTCTATATTTGTTTGATAAATTCCTTTTGAAGAATTAGCCGGTGTTTTTGATTCAAATGCTTGCAATACTTTTTGAACTGAATTATCATCAACTTTATCGGCATCCCATAATTTATCTTCTACAAATATGTAACAATAATTACCAACAGCTCGACATGTTGAAGGCACTTGATAGAAAGCATTGGTAGCAAAATCCGATGAATACCAGGACCTTTTATCTCCAACTTTAAAATTCCATGCAGTAGTCTTTCTGAGAACATTATCTTCCTGAACTGGTTGTGTTAAATCTATTCCATTAACCTGATTAAATCTTTCAAGAAAAGGTCTGGGGTCTACTGGATAACTTTTTCTTTTATCCTCTACAATATTTAGTTCTGGAATTGTTTGAGAATAAAGGACAGAAGCAAAAATTATCAGCCACAGAATATATATTCTTTTCATTCTTTAATTTCCTTCTTTTTCTTTTTCAACAGGAATTGCTTTTTCTACTGTTATAACAGGAATATCCATTTCAATTTTACTATCCGAGAAATAAATTAAATAATAATTTCCTTGCTGTCTATATAAAAAATCTTCCATTTCTTTATTGCATTTTAAGATATACACTTTATCATCGTTTGTTTTTACTGCAAGTTTAGAAAATGGTTCATTACCAACTACGGTAATATATCCTTTAACAAATTTTTCTTCAGCACTAATTTTTTTACATCCGCAGCAGGAAGAAATAATTAAAGGCAATATGCCAAATGCTGTAATTAATAAAATATTTTTTAATTTCATTTTAATTTCCTTAATAATTTTATAAACAATAACTGCTTTAGCAAGATTCAATTTTATAAAAGTTCATATAAAAATTAATTGTCAATCTTTTCTGCTAACTTATTCAAACTATCAATAAAATCTTCCAATCTATAACCTGATTCATCAGATAACTTTTTAACCATTTGATATTTCTTAAATGAATGATTAATTAACTCAACAATTTCAGGATGAAGTTTTTTATAATCTTCTTCATTTTCAGGATTACTTTCTAAAATGATTAATATCATTTTTTCAAGAATTGAAATTGTAAGCAGCCAGTCTAACAGCTCTTCAAAATTTTCTTTACTGTAATAAACAATATTTTGATATTCATTTACTCCAATAAACAACTTAACATTTTCATCCGTAAGAAGCTTAATTATGCAACCAAGTTCAATTTTATTTGAATTATTTTTTTGTTCAGCATCTTTAACAGTGCAGAATAATTCAATTAATCCTGTGTTAATTTCTTGAAGTATATTAATTAAAAGCATTGAACGGAAAATATCATACTCACCACGGCCAAGTTTCTTCAATATTTTTCTTATTGGTGTGTCAAGTAAAATTTTATTTATGTAATTTCTTTTGTTGATGTCACCTTCATCTTCAAACATTTGACCGATATTAGATATCACAAGCCACATTATAAATAAAATTGAATCTTCTTTATAATTTCTTGCTTTATTTGTAACCACAGCTTTATGCAAATTTATATTGAGCGGATTTTCTTCCCGAGAAAAATATAAATCGAGAAGATGATTAAGTTTTCTTACAGTAGAAATTTCTCTGTCAAAATTTTTGAGAATTGGTTTAATATCCTGATTAAGATTTAGGTGTGAATTAATTGTGCTTAAAAGTCTGTAATATTTATTATCAATAAATTTAATTCTTACATCTTTTTGAATTTCTTCAT
>JARYLX010000209.1 GCA_029907415.1 Melioribacter sp. | reverse complement strand
TAATTTAACTGGCAAACTCTGGGCTGCTGATGTAGGTCAAAATCTCTGGGAAGAAATTAATATTATAGAAAAAGCAAAAAATTATGGATGGAGAATAATGGAAGGATTTCATTGCTACAATCCATCAAGAAATTGTAATACAACAAATCTTACTATGCCAATCTGGGAATATGGTCATAATCAAGAAGGCGGTTATTCGATTACTGGCGGATTTGTATATCGTGGAAACAGAGTTAAAGAAATTTATGGAAAATATATTTATGCAGATTTTGTTACAGGAAATATCTGGGCACTCGAATATGACGGAAAGAATGTGAACAATAAATTACTTTTTAAGACAAACCACAGCATATCAACATTTGGGATTGATGAAAATAATGAACTTTATTTTGCAGATTATGCTGCTGGGAAAATCTATAAATTTGTTGCTATAACTGGCACCAAAGTACAGGGCTCCAATCTTTTGAACAGATTTGAATTATATCAGAATTATCCCAATCCTTTTAATCCTAAGACAGTCATTAGTTTTAATCTTCCAAACACAGGTTTTGTTACATTAAAAGTTTACGATATACTCGGAAAAGAAATTACAACATTAGTAGACGAGCATAAACTTCCCGGCATTTATGAAATTAATTTCGATGGAACTAATATTTCAAGTGGAGTTTATTTCTATAAGCTTATAACATCATCTGGATTTATAACAAAAAAAATGGTTATAGCAAGATAGAATTTCACAAAAATTATATTTTATAATAACACTCTTGCTTTGATTGTCTCCGGTATAGCTTTTAATTCTTTCAAAATTTCTTTTGGATGTTCTTTGCTGTCAATATCAATAATTACATATCCAATGTAAGGATCTGTTTGCAAATATTGAGCTCCAATGTTCAATTTACGTGCTGTAAAAACTTTGGCAATTTTATTCATTACACCGGGTTTGTTATGATGTATATGAAGATATCTTTGTTTATCAACATTTGGAGCTAAAGAAATTTCAACAAAGTTTGTTGCTCCAATAGTAGAACCAATATCGCAGTATTTAACTAATTTTTCAGAAACTTCGAGCGCAATATTTTCTTGAGCTTCTACTGTGCTGCCGCCAATATGTGGTGTCAATATAACATTAGGAAATTTTTGAAGAACACATATAAAATCATCACCATTAGAAACGGGTTCTTCTGGAAAAACATCAATTGCAGCTCCATTTAAATGTTTGTTTTCGATTGCTTCTGCTAAATCATTAAGATTAACAACACTACCTCTCGATGTATTAATTAAGTATGAACCTTTCTTCATCAAATTTAATTCTCGTTTTGTAATCATATTTTTTGTTAACTCTGTTTCCGGAACGTGAAGTGTAACGATGTCAGAAACCTGAAGTAATTCATCAAGTGAGCTGCAGGCTTTTGCATTTCCTAAACTTAATTTTTTCTCTATATCATAATAAAAAACATTCATACCTAGACTTTCAGCAAGAATAGAAACCTGAGAACCAATATGACCATATCCAACAATACCAATATTTTTCCCACGAACTTCAAAAGAATTTTTTGCTTCTTTAAGCCATCTGCCCTGATGAGCATAGAAATTTTTTTCTGGTATCCCTCTTATTAAAAAAATGCATTCACTTATAACCAACTCAGCTACAGAGCGAGTATTTGAAAATGGAGCATTAAAAACTGGAATCCCTTTCAATTTAGCAGCAAGCAAATCTACCTGATTTGTTCCTATGCTAAAGCAACCAATTGCAATTAACTTCTTAGCATACTTTAAAACTTCCTTTGTTAAATTAGTTCTTGACCTTATTCCAATAATATGAACATCTTTTATTTTATCAATTAGATGTTCATCATGTAAAGCATGCTTTAAGCATTCAACATTTGTATAACCGTATTTCCGGAAATAATTAATCGCATTTTCATGGATTCCTTCGAGAAGAAGTACCTTAATTTTCTCTTTTGGAAATGATAATTGTTTAGTTTGTTGGTTCATAACTATGAATAAATATACAGATTTAATTGTGCAAATATAAAGATGAGCAACTTAAAATGTGAATAGTATTTGAGAAGATGTTCAAAATAAGTTTTTAAATAATTAAAGAGGTCATTTGAGAAATAATGAACCAACCAACAAGATACTTGTTGATTTTAGTTAATAGTTCATCAATCTTGAATGGTTTTGCAATATAATCATCACAACCTGCAGCTAAACATCTTTCTTTATCCTGATGAAATGCATGCCCTGTCATTGCAATTACTGGAATAAGTTTAAATTTCTCTTTAGACTTTATTTCTTTTGTTAATTGTAGTCCATCCATCATTCCTTTTAATGAAATATCCATTAAAATTATGTCAAAATTATTTTTATTTATTTTATCTAAAGCATCTTCTGCTCTTTCAGCAATTACTACTTCGCAGATGCCGCTTAATTTTTTTGTTAAATACAATTGATTTATTTCTTCATCTTCAACTACAAGAACTTTAGGAACCGATGATTTTTTCGTAGCAGCCTGACTGTCAGATTTTTCTTTCAAATTGTTCCCATTATCTACTTTAATTTCATTATTAGCTAATTGCATATCACTTAATACAACTGTAAAAGTAGAACCTTTACCTTTAATACTTTTAACAGAAATTTGGGAATTAATTTTATCAACTAGACTTTTTACTAAAGACAAGCCAAGTCCAACACCTTCATATGGTCTGTTATAACCAATTCTCTCTTGTGTATATGGTTTAAATATATCTCCCATATATTCTTTTGATATTCCAATACCAGTATCTGTAACATCTACTGTCAAATTACCTTCCTGATTTCTATAAAGTGTAATTTCTACAGAACCTTCATTGGTATATTTAATTGCATTATCAATTAGATTTGAAAATATATGGTTAAGGCAATAAGTATCTGAATAAATTTGAGCATCTACCACTCTCTTGTCGAATTTAAGTGTTAGACCTTTTTGCTTTGCAGCTACAGAAAAACTTAAATATAAGTCGTTCAATATCTCATCTAATTTTACAAATTGAGGATTTGTTTTGAACTCGCCAACCTGCACACGTGAATAATTAAGTATTAAATCGATGTTCCTGATTATTCTACTACTTGCTTTATCTATAGCATCAAAATATTTTTTTTCATTGTCTGTTATATAAGGATTAAAAATATCTTTGAGTACTGATATCATCCCAAGCAGACCATTAAGAGGTGTTCTTATCTCATGAGAAATATTGGCAATAAAAGCATCTTTCAATCTATTTGCGGATTCAGCTCTCTCCTTGGCTTCAATCAAACTAAATTCAAGATTTTTTCTATCCGTTATATCACGTGATATAATATGGAACCCTTTAATATTGTCGCCATCATGTAATAGATTAATGTTGCTTCCCAACCAAATTCTTTGTCCATCTTTTTTAGTAATTGGTACTTCGAGATAAGTGGTTTGTTCTTTTTTAATATATTGGTGTACAAAATGATTTTTAACTAACTCATAATATTCTTTAGAAATAAAATCATGATATTTTATTTTCTTTATTTCATCTGTTGAATAACCTAATAATTTTGAACCCGCAGCATTTATTTGCAAAATATTACCTTCTAAATCTATCGTGTAAATTATATCGCTGGCATTTTCTACAACATTACGATACAATTTTTCTGATTGACGTAATAACTCACGATTTTTATATGCTTCTGTTACATCAGAAAATACTAACACTACTCCCTCTATTTCACCGGTATCCCCTTTAATCGGAGAAGCACTGTCTGATATATGTCGTTCAGTTCCATCGCGGGATATTAATACTGTATGATTAGATAATTCTACAATTTCGCCTGTCCTTAATACTTCCTCTACAGGATTAATAATTTTTTCTCTATCTATTGCACTTATTATGTTGAAAACTTTAGTTATAGGTAACCCTTTTGCTTCTTCAAAAGACCAGCCGCACATTTTTTCCGCTGTGGGATTCATTATCGTTATATTTCCATTAACATCAGTTGCTATTACACCATCCCCTATTGACTGTAATGTTATTGATAATTTTCTCTCACTCTCTCTAAGTTTTTTCTCTATTTCAAAATTTGCTAAACTAACTTCAATTGATATATATAATTCTCTGTCTTCTATTGGCTTTACAAGATAGCCATGTGGTGATGTAATCTTTGCTCTGTTTACTGTTTCATCGTCAGAATATGCTGTTAAATAAACAATTGGAACACGATATTTTGATAATATTTGTTGTGCAGTTTGAATACCATCAATACCACCTTTAAGGTGGATATCCATCAAAATCAAATCCGGTTTTGTTTCCAAAACTTTATCAATTGCTTCTTTTCCATTATCTGATACTCCTGCAACGCTGTGTCCAATATCTACTATTCTTTGCTGAAGTTCTAATGCAACAATTGATTCGTCTTCCACAATAAATATTCTTGCCATAAAAACCCCATTAAATATTACTAAAAATGATTCTAAATTCTGTATTATTTTTGGGATTAATAATTAACTCTCCATCTATTTGAGATACTAAATTAGATACTATTTTTAAGCCTAATGAATCACTGTTTTCAATATTAAAAGAATCAGGCAATCCTACTCCATTATCGCTTATAAGTAATTCAAGTTTAGAATTATCCTTATTTTTAAAAACTATTTCCACGCACTTTTTATGGGATTTTGGAATTTTATCTTTTGGGAAGGCATACTTAATAACATTAGTCAAAAGTTCATTGAGCAACAAACCTATCGGTACAGCTCTATCCACTGTTAATTTTATATCATCTATATCAAATTTAATTTCAGTATTATTAATATCGAATCTGTAAGTATCAAATATATTCGTAACAAGATTTTTTATGTACTCCGAAGAATTTATTTGACTAATATTTTTTGAGCGATAAAGTTTTTCATGAACGAGAGCTAATGAACGTATTCTTAATTGTGTTTCAGTAAAAATTGAAATTGATTCTTTATCGTGAAGTAATTTTGACTGCAAAAACAATAAACTTGATATTATTTGTAAATTGTTCTTCACACGATGATGAATTTCCTTTAACAATGTGTCCTTTTCTTTCAAAGAAGATCTTAATTCTTCAGCACTTAGTCTTAATTTTTCTGCCAAATATAATTGTACTATAGCAACAGAAATATGATGAGAAATTTCATACAGAATGCTATACTTTTCATCTTCTAATTCTAAAGGTTTATCAAATCCAAAGTTTAATTCACCAATCAATTCATTTTGAAAGTAAAGTGGGATAGAGATATATGAAATTATTCCTTTTTGATAAAGTTCTCTTTCCTGTGGATTTTTATATTCTGCATTTCTCATATCAGCCTGTAAATAGTATGGTAA
>JARYLX010000208.1 GCA_029907415.1 Melioribacter sp. | reverse complement strand
AGTATCAACAAGAAAAGAAGGAAAACTCGAAGGATTGAAAATTTTGATTGTAAATTATCTTACAGAGAATATGGAAAGAACTAAAGATACAGTTGCATGTGTTGACACTGTAAATGCAGGCGAAGGGGATATTGTATTACTTTGTTCCTCATCTTCGGCAAGGTTGACAAAATTAACAAAAGATGTTGCTACAGATAATACAATTGTTGGCATTGTAGATTCTGTTATGCAAGGAGGAAATTACATTTACAAGAAAACAAAGAGAAAAGGTGCAGAACATTAATCTCAAATACTTAGTAGAAATTATAGTTTCAGAAGTACTGAAAGAATTAAATAAGAGAGGAATTAATATTTTATCTGAAAAGAATACAGTCGATGATATTTCAAATAAAAAAGTTTATGAAGTAGATATGAGCGAATATAAAACTCCCATATTAACCGAAAGAATGTTAATGATGATAGACTCTACAGTTTCTGAAATAATAATTCCATCTAGTACAATTATTACACATGGTGCTAAGGATATTATTAAAAAAAGAAATCTAAAAATTAATTATAAGTAAAAATAAAACAGGAGATGAAAATGGCTAAAGGTACAGCATTAGGCTTCGTAGAAACAAGAGGTAATACAGGAGCTGTCCAAGCAATTGATGCCATGATAAAAGCTGCGAATGTTGAATTTGTTAAACGTGTGGAAATTGGAGGAGCTTATGTTACTGCTTTAGTTAGAGGAGAAGTAGGAGCTGTTCGCGCTTCGGTCGAAGCTGGAGCAGAAGCAGCAGCAAGAGTTGGAGAACTTGTTTGTACAAATATTATTCCTTCAGCTCACGAAGAAGTATTTGAATTATTGAATTTAACTAAATAGGGTAATCATATGATAGAAGCATTAGGAATTATTGAAACACTCGGCTTTACTGCTGGAATACAGGCGGCTGATGCCGCTGTTAAATCAGCAAATGTAAAACTTGGCAGATGGGTAAAAGTCGGTGGCGGAAGAGTAAGTATCATCATTCGTGGTGATGTCGCAGCTGTAAAAGCCGCTGTAGAAGCAGGTACTCAAGCTGCATCAAACATTGGAACAGTATTATCAGAAATTATTATACCACGACCTTCAGAAAAACTAATTAATAAATTCCCAATTGAGCCAATTAATAAAAATAAAGAAACAACTAAATAATTAATTGGAGTTTGTTTTGGATAATAGAGATTTGCAATTAAAAGAATTAGTGGAAAGAGTTGTTGAGAAAGTTTTATCTCAAGCACTATCCGGGAATTTTTCGAGTGTTGAAGATGGGGATTGGGGAGTTTTTAATGATATGAATGATGCTATTAATGCTGCTTACGAAGCATTTCTGCAATACAGAGAAAGAAGTGTTCAATGCAGAAAGAAATTTATTGATGCGGTTCGCACTATGGCATTAGAGAATAAAGAAGAATTAGCAGAAATGACTGTGAAAGAAACCGGAATGGGTAGAGTAGATCACAAAGTGGCAAAATTTATTAATGCAGCAAATTACAGTCCTGGAATTGAATATTTACAACCTCAAGCATGGTCAGGTAAAAATGGTTTGGCAATAGATGAATATGCTCCATTTGGAGTAATTGGAAATATTTCACCAAGTACTCATCCTGGACCAACAATTATTAATAATATTATAATTCAACTGGCTGGCGGTAATACAATTGTATTTAATCCACACCCTTCTGCAAAAAATGTTAGTGCTAAAGTAATTCAGCTTGCTAATAAATATATGCATGCAGCAGGTGCTCCAAAAAATTTAGTAACTTGTGTAAAAGAACCAACATTAGAAACCGCAAAAATACTTTTTGGACATGAAAAGGTTGAATTACTTTCTGTTACAGGGGGTCCTCAAGTCGTTGAATTGGCGCTGAAGTATCCAAAAAAAGTGGTTGCTGCAGGTCCAGGTAATCCACCTGTTTTAGTAGATGAAACTGCAGACCTAAATCTTGCAGCAAAAGAGATAACAATGAGTGCAAGTTTTGATAATAATATTTTATGTATTGCAGAAAAAGAAATATTTGTTGTCAAAGATGTTTTTGAGAAGTTTATGACTGAAATGGAAAATGTTGGTAATTATCGATTATCAACAAATGAAATGAATAAACTTGCAGAGATAGCCTTAGAACAATCGGGAAAACATTGGATAATTAAAAGAGATTTTGCTGGCAAAAGTGCAAAGGTTCTTGGAAATGCAATTGGATTGAATATTCCCGAAAGTGTTCCGCTGCTTTTTGGAGAGGTAGATAAGAATCATCCATGGGTTGTAGCAGAACAAATGACTTGTTGTATTCCCGTTGTGCCTGTGCTTGATTTTGAAGATGGATTGCAGGCAGCTTTGAAAGCTGAACATGGATTTAAACACACTGCAAGTATTTTTTCAAAAGATATTGATAGAGTTACCAAATTTACCAGAATACTTGATTGCGATGTTCATGTGATAAATGGAGGTACTTTGCGTGGAAATGGCGGCGAATTAGGCGAAGGGTACTTTTCGCATACAATTGCTACTCCTACAGGCGAAGGAATTTGTACACCTTTACATTTTGTTCGTAAACGCCGCATTATGTCTCATAAAGCTTTTAGATTTGTTTAATTTGTAAATTATTAATGAGGTATATAAAATGTTAGTAAAAAATGCAATTGGAATTTTAGAAACAAAAGGTTTTGCACCTTTAATTTATGGTGCAGATGCTGCAGTAAAAGCAGCAAATGTAGAAGTTGTTGAATGGAGACAGGTAGGAAGTGGTTATGTCTCTTTTGTGATTGAAGGTGATGTAGCTGCTGTAAGAGCTGCAATGGATTCGGCTGTAGAAGCAGCATCACGAGTTGGTGAAGTAATTTCACAACTTGTTATTCCAAGACCAGTGGATGAATTAGAAGCTTCGTTTAATCGTATTAAGTAAAAATGATATTTGCTAAAGTCATTGGAAATATTGTTTCTACACAAAAGGACCCCAAGCTTCAGGGGAAAAAATTAATGTTGTGCAAAGAAGTAAATCATAATGGGGAATTCTTAAAATCATATCATGTAGCTGTTGATGCTGTACAGGCAGGCGAAGGAGATTTTGTTCTGATAACATATGGTTCATCAGCTAGAATGACTGATGAAACAAAAGATACTCCAGTTGATGCGGTAATTGTAGCAATTATTGATAATATAGAAATTACACATAATCTATCAGATGCGTCATGAAATTAGGCATTGTAATTGGTAAAACTTGGGCAACAAAAAAAGTTAAAGAACTTGATGGCTGTCAATTGTATATTTTACAACCAATATCTTCCAATGGTAAATTAGATGGCACACCATTAGTTGCCGCTGACCCTCAGAATATTGCTGCTTCAGGTGATGTTGTGGTTTATGTTACAAGCACAGATGCTGCTCAAGCTTTCAAAAATGGTTATGCACCTGTAAATGCAAGTATTGTTCAAAGAGTAGAGAGTATAGCATAATGTATTTAGCAAAAGTTATAAAAAGAGTAGTCTCGGTTGTAAAACACGAAGCATATTATAACAAAAAAGTATATGTCATAAAACCAATTCTACCAAATGGTGATGAAATTGAAACAGAACATGTAGCAGTTGATTATGTTGGGGCAGGAGTTGGTGATATTGTCGTTTGCGGAGGAGCTCCAGGTGTTGCACAATCTATATTTGGTTTAGAACGAGCACCAATTAGAACGCTCATAATTGCAATAGTTGATAAAATTAATTATGTGGAAACATAAGCATATTCATATTGATGATAATTAATTTCAATTGATATATAAAAATAATTGTTTATTGAAAATCATTTTTATAAAAATATTTTTCTAATTTTGATGCCAAATAATTGACAATAACAAAGGGAATTAGAATGAATAACGAATGGGAACTTCGAAAACAAATTGTTGAAGTTGGCAGAAGAATATGGCTGAGAGGATATGTTGCCGCTAATGATGGTAATATTACAGTTTTATTAAATGATGATGAAGTGCTAACAACTCCTACAGGCGTTAGTAAAGGTTTTATGACAACAGACATGATTATTAAATGTGACAGACAAGGCAACGTAATTAATAAGAATACAAAATATCGTCCTTCAAGCGAACTAAAAATGCACCTCGAAGTTTATAAAGAAAGACCAGATGTTCGTTCGGTTGTGCATGCACATCCAACTTATGCTACAAGTTTTGCAGTGGCGGGAATTCCCCTTGATAAATGTGTTTTGCCAGAAGCTATAATTGTAATAGGTGCTGTCCCAATTGCACCATATGGGTTACCTTCTACTACTGAGATTCCAGATAGAATTCGACCATATATAAAAAATTCAGATGCAATATTACTTGAAAATCACGGAGCGTTAACTTTGGGAAGTGACCTCTTTAACGCTTATTATAAAATGGAAACACTTGAACATACCGCAAGCATTGTTTGGAAAGCAATACAATTAGGAAATCTTAATGTTCTTTCTCCAGCAGAAAGAGACCGTCTTTTACAATTAAGAGAAAAATTTAATTTGTCGGGACGTGTAACTGCATGCAGTACTGAGAATTATAATATTTCAGAAAGTAATATCAAATCAGGTGAAATTGATGAGGAATTAGTCCAAAAAATTGCTGAGCAAGTTTTGAATAACCTGAAAAATAAATTAAAATAAAAATGAAAATATTAATAGCTAATCCCGGCAGCACTTCTTATAAGTGCAAACTTTATGATGCCGATAGTATGGATATTTTATTTCAAGCTGTTGTTGAAAAAATAGGTCACGATGATGGAATTGTGAAATATTCCTTTAAAGGCGAAGAAGAAAATATTAGAAAACTTCCAATCAAAGATTATCATTCTGCTGTAAATTTAACTTTAGAAACATTAAAAGAAAAAAATCTGCTAAAAGATATTTCTGCTGTTGGATTTAAAACTGTTCATGCAAAAGGAGTAACCGGCTGTGTTGAATTAAGTGATTCAGTTATTAAAGCGATGAAAGAATATCGCTTGTTAGCTCCTGTTCACACTGATGTTTATCTAACTGCTATTTCAATTTTCAAAGAATTACTTTCAATTCCCTTAGTTGGATTATTTGAAACACATTTCCATGTGAATGTTCCACCAGAAGCATACATATACGGTATTCCTTATGAGTATTATGAAAAATATGGTATAAGAAAATACGGATTTCATGGTGCATCGCATCGATATATTGCAATGCGTGCTAAAGAATTATACAATGCAAATAAAATTATCTCATGTCATCTTGGAGGAAGCTCTTCTGTTTGTGCAATTAAGGATGGAATTTCTGTAGATACTTCAATGGGTATGAGTCCTCAAAGTGGTTTATTAAATGCTAAACGTGTGGGGGACCTTGATGCTTATGCACTTTTATATCTCATGCATAAAGAAAATCTTTCTATAAATGATGCAGTTGAAATTTTGATGTCGAAAGGAGGGCTT
>JARYLX010000207.1 GCA_029907415.1 Melioribacter sp. | reverse complement strand
CCAATATTTCTGTTCTTGAATCTGTTCTTTTCTCAGACAGAGTAGCGAGTCTTAAAAGCCAAATACCAGATGCTTTTGCAGCAGGCAATCCCTAACAAGTCGCTCCAGCGGGCCCTCGCTACGCTCGGGCCGCTGAGCTTAGATCGTTATATGGCTAATAAGAGGTGTAAAATGGCAAAAACATCTGTTAAGTCAGCTTCATTGTTTTCAGAAGCAAAATTGAAAAGCACATTATTTTATGGTGCAGCTTACAAAGCTGTTGAAAAGAAGATTATTTCATTTTTGAATGCACAATCCAAAGAATCACTTGGAATAACAGCATCTGTCAGAACAGCGGGCGATAAGATCCCTGAAGTTTTGATATTAGGCATCAAAGATATTCTCGGAACATTTGCATCAAACTATATCTTTCCTACTTCAAGAAAGAAAAGTGCGAATATCATATTTGATGGAGAAGATGGGCTTAAGTATCACGTTGATATTATTACGCACAATGTAGAAACAGAATTCAATATGCCAAATATTACTTCTGTTGACAGACTTCAAGAATTATATGTTGATAACAGAAACATATTTGTTGTGCTATTAATTGACTATAAACCATCGGAATCAAAAAATAATATTGTAAATGTTCATTTTACGCCAATAGAATTTCTCTCTTGGGAATGTCTTACAATTGGTGCTTTAGGTGCTGGACAAATTCAGATTAGAAGAGCATCTGTAATTACAAAAATTGAAAAGTATAGTCGTAAAACTTGGATGAATGATTTTACTGAACATATGATTGAGTTCTACGTAAATGAGAATTATAAATTAAGCGAGCGTCTATTGAAGGCGAACAGAACAAGAGTTGAATGGCTTAAAAGAGAGGATGTTTGGAAATAAACGCTATATAACACGCAACTCAAAGCGACCGTATCTATGATGCAGTCGTTTGATAAGGTTATTGGGTTTAGTTTTTCAGAGAAAGTTTGTTGTTCAAAGTTGATTTGTAAAACGAAGTTGATTTTAGAACTAATAAGGTAGTTGCCAAAAGCGTCATTGCAGTTATGGGTGGCGCTTTAGTTGCCACGCCGTTATATGGCTAATAAAACATGAAAAGATTAATTGTAGCACTAAACATTTTCGTTGTATCAATCTCTTTTGGGCAAAATATTAGTATTTCAAAAGATACTTTAATGTATCTTCAAAGTAATTATCCTCATCCGTGGGAAATGTTTGATCTAACAGATAGCATATATGTTTCTAATAGTGACACTAAAACACTTGTTGTTGATTCCATTTTGACAAAGAAATATTTCCACTATTATTTAAAAGTATTCAATAAAGAGAATATCGAAAAAAGTGATTATATCGGTCGATATTCAACAATATTTCCGATTGAGATACCTCCAAAAGATTCATTGAAATTTGTTTTTTGTTTCATTGTGCCAATTACAAAAATGTCTTATTCCACAGAAATGTGGAGCGATTCATTATTCATTTTTAATAATTCTATTAACAAACCAATAGCAACTATCGCGGTCTTCAATGACATACCTTTGGATATTGTTGATAATCAAGAATTTCCTACTAACTACAATCTTTTTCAGAATTATCCCAATCCGTTTAATCCAACAACAAGAATAAAATACTCTATTCCCAAATCAGAAAAAGTTCTAATAAAAATTTATGATGTTTTAGGCAGAGAAGTTGAAACATTATTAAATGAATACAAAAATGCCGGAATTTATGAAATAGAATTTGATGGAGGCAATTTAGCAAGTGGATTATATTTTTATAAAATTACAAGTGGAAAATATTCAGAAACAAAAAAGATGATATTGCTTAGATAAGAGCGCCATATAACACGCAACTCAAAGCGACTGCTTTAAAGTTGCGGCATTATGCAAGTTATTGGCATTCGTTGAAAAAGGTAATTGCTCTTTAAGTTTTGTGAACAAAATAAATTTATAAATAATTATTGGCGTTGGTTTTTCAGTGTTGCATTTTTGTTATGGGCAGCGCTTTAATTGCAGCGCCGTTATTCTTACACAGAAAAATATGATGTTAAAAACATAGATATTCTTTGTGTGGATTACAAAATGATACTCGGTAAATAACTTGAGGACACTATGAAAAACTTATTAATTATTATCAGCATATTAATAGTAACCATAATAAATGCACAAGAAAAACCAGACCCAGCAAGTTTCTTCCCTTCTGCTGTTGGAAATGTTTGGGAGTATAGCACCGACCATGGATTTGTACGACAAATGATTTATAGCGACTCACTAGGAAATGATGGAAGTAAATTTTTATTTACTGATTATCAAACAAATCCACTGTTCAAAATAGATACTTTCAGCATTGTATACTACCTTCCATTTTCTCTTAACTGGAAACTCTATAAGCTGGAAGCAGATTCGGGTACAACGTGTGGAGAGTAAGAACAGACCCGCCGGGAACATTTGCTAGAGTAGATAAAATTTATTCCGCTAATATTTTTGGGCAAGAACGATATGTAAAAGAAATTGGATTTTATAGACCGCCCTACCCGTTTACAGATACTACAATAACGGAAGAAACTGTTTACGAACGTTATGTGTTGCTTGTAAGCGGCATAGGTGAATATTATGAATACAATTATGAAAGCGGTCCTGTAAGAATTTTACAAGGATGCATTATTGACGGTATTACTTACGGAACAGTTGATGTTGAAGAAGAAACAGAGACGCTCCCTTCAGAACTAATACTTTATCAAAATTATCCTAATCCTTTTAATCCAATTACAAAAATTAGTTTTACAATTCCAAGTAGTGGCCATGTCTCTTTGAAAGTATATGATATACTTGGTCGAGAAGTTGCTTTGTTGGCAAATGGAGTATTTGCAGCTGGCAGATATGAGTTGGATTTTAATGCAAGTAATCTTCCTAGTGGAACTTATATTTATAGATTTACAGCAGATAAACAGCAAATTATAAAGAAGTTGCAATTAGTCAAATAGTTATCATTTCATGAAGGCAGATTATTATAGTTCTGCTTTCCCTTTTTTAAGGCGTAAATATAACATGCGGGTCAACATTGACAGCATTTTCATCACGGTATTTTTCAAGTTTGTTGCGAAAGGTTAGCATAGATTGTAAAATTGTTTTAATAAAATAAATTGTAAAAGTTATATTATCACTCTTCTATTATTTTTGTGAAAAAACAATTGAGTTAATTGACTAAACAGTTATTATGGAATTAGACAAAGAAATATTAGCTGAACAATTGGATGATAAAAATAGTAATGCTTCAACAGAAAAATTAAACTGTATAGATGAACATTTTAATCATATAATTATATTAAGAGGGGAACAGTAACTTTATAATCGCCATATATGAATTCTCGTGATTTTAGAACTGAAGATATGCTTAAAAGAACCGATACAAATTATCAGCAAGTAATTGTAACTTTTGATTTATCGAGTAATGTCCCGTAACAATGTGGAATGATTAAATAAGATTTGTAGAATGAGAGAATTTGGAAATAACTTTTGATGATATATAAAACAATATAATAGCTGTATCAGTATTTCAAGATGAAATTTCATAAATAAAAAATTTCCTAAAAGTTCAAAAATGAAAATTGATTTAGTTAAAGAAAGGGAAACATTTTATTTCCGGATTTTCATTTTAATTACGCTTATCCTTAGTTTTTTACTATGGCTTGCAGAAAATAAAATGCTCTTTATTATTATTCCGCTCATACAGCTTATTCCATTATTAATATCACCTAATTTCTTATATAAAAAAATAGGAACAGTTGAATTAAATGAAAATGAAATTATTATTCTTCCGAATAATTCAGAAGTACTAAAAATTAAAATTGACCAGAAAATTAGAATGAAATTATTTTTATACGAAGCAAGTAGTCAAGTTTATAAAGGAATATTCTCTAAAGGATTTTTAATTAGAATACAAATGGAAACAGAAGATAATTTTTTGGGTGAGTATAAAATTCTAATTAAGAAAAAACAGATTGAAGAATTTAAAAATGTCCTTGAAGGTTTTTATGAAAAAGGGATTAATATTAAAGAGCGAGATTCATTCGGTGCAAAATATTTTTTGTTGGAAGGTAATTTATCATATAGCAAAATTCAGGAAATAAAGTCAAGATATAATATTGTTTGGTAGAAGTAACTAGTTTCACAATTATGACTGATTATATTTTTCAAAATAAAGTTATGATGATAGTATCACTGACGATAAATGATTTGATAAAAATTTACTATGTAATTTTTAATTCAAAGTCGATAAATAGGACAAAATTGGATTGACTTAAATCTGAAATTTATTTAGAAATATTATTTATATATCCAAGCAAAGAAATAATAAAAAATACTTTCGTAAATAAATATCTTACCGTATGTCACTCTCACCCGGATTGTATCGGTGTAAAGATCAGAATAGTTCTACTCACTAATCAATGAATTCCTATTTGTACATAGGTGACAGATTGAATTATTTTAGAAATCTCAAAAATAAGTTTCTCAAATCCACTCAAATCAAAAAATATATTTTGATTTTTAACTGATATTAATCGAACAATTTTTTTCAATCCCTAAAATATTCTCTTTTCTTATAAATTAAATTTCAAACCAACCACTAACGATTGTTCTAATTGACGCTTATTACCTAATTCTTTATCATAAACTATGCGATTGCTATATTCAAAACTAATTAATCCAATATTTAAGCTGCCTAGCAAGAGTGAGCTAAATCTTGAATTACTTGTACTTTTAATAAAATCTTTTTTAGCAAGGAATAAAGAGTTGAATAAAAAATTAAAACTAATGTTCTCACTTATACTTTTGGAAAAATTCAAATTAAAAACCGCAGCAGGTCCATCTGCAAATTCTGCATTATTGTTTGGAGTTGTTTCACTCGTTAATTGAAAATGTTTTTTAATAATAGCTTGAAATGAATAACCTATTCCATAAGTAATATTGAATTGTTGTGTTTCAGTTTGCTTAATCAATTTGGACTTTTCACCTAAGAATAATGTATTTGTAATAAACATTGGGTCAGCAAAATTTGTCTCTTGATCATTAAGGTAACCTTTTCGCAATTGTGTTTCAGCTTTTGCTTGCCAAAATAATCTCATACTCGGGTTTTCAATAATTTTCAATGACGGTATTAATGTGAGTATAAAATTATCTTGGGATTTTTGTGGAGGAAAATATTTTCTAACAATTTGTCCATAATGAATATAAAGTTCAGAATCAAAATTAAAATTACTTCCTTCATAATTTGCATTAGCTAAAATGGTCAGCAATAATTCAAGATGTGAATCATCACCTTCACTTGTATTGAATGATGTAAAAGTTGCACCAAAATTTGTTTTAGCTCCAATGTCGAAATTGGTTTCTTGAGAAAATACAATTGAATTTGAGATTAAAATAAATAATAAAACGGTAATTAACTTTTTCATAAAAATAACCTTTTAATAA
>JARYLX010000206.1 GCA_029907415.1 Melioribacter sp. | reverse complement strand
CTTTATGCAAACGAAGTAAATAAGTAAAAACAGTCCCGGATGAAAACATAAAAATAGGAGCTGTAAAACCTCGAATAGTGAACCAAATATTATAAAGAATAGATTCTGTAGTGCGGTATTCATTTGACAGAAAAGTATCAATTGTATGACCTTGAACCATCATGAGCACTGCAAATGCACGCATCATGTCAATAAATATTACTCTTTTGGGAGATATGTTATTCATCATGGAATAATTTATTAATTCAATTATTAAAAATAAATAAAGAAAATAACTTAATAAAATATTGACAATTTGTTAATGTTAATTAAAATAAAGAATTGAAGTATAAATTATTTTCTGTTGGCTTTTGAAAACCTTTCATAAAATTTTCTTGCAAGTTCAAGGTCCTTAGGAGTATCAATTGAAAGGCTGTCATATTCAGTTACAACAACTTTTATTTTTATTCCGTGTTCAAGTAATCGAAGCTGTTCTAATTTTTCAATTCTTTCTAAATCAGTCTGACGAAGTGATGTAAATTTAAGTAATGTTTCTTTTCTGAATACATAAAGGCCAATATGTTTATAAATTTCACCTGTTTCAATTCTTTCAAGATTTGTTTTAGCCTCTCTAACATAAGGAATTGGTGCACGGGAAAAATAGAGCGCATAATTGTTGTAATCAAAAACTACTTTTACAACAGAAGGGGATTTCATTTCTTCTACACTTGTAATCCTTTTAACAAGTGTAGAAACATTAACTTTTTTATCAAAAAGAAGTGGTTCAATTGCTTCGTCAATCATTTTGCCATTTATAAAAGGTTCATCGCCTTGAATATTGACAATTATATTAGCTTCGGGAAGTTCCTGAGCAACCAACGCAATTCTATCTGAACCTGAAGCAACATTTTGTGGAGTCATATATACTTCTGCCCCAAAACTTTTCACAACCTGAAAAACTTTTTCGTCATCTACAGCCACTACCACTTTATCAAGCAATTTAGACTTTCTCGCATTTTCCCAGGTATGCTGAATCATTGGCTTTCCACCAATATCAGCAAGTGGCTTACCCATTAATCTTGTTGATGCAAATCTAGCTGGTATAATTCCAACTATCATAATGACAACTATTTGTTAATTACTTTGGGAACTTTGAAAAATTCTTCTGTGCTTGATGGAGCATTTTTTAAGGCATCTTCTCTATCAATGGAAGGCTCAAGTTTATCTTCACGAAATACATTAAAATTCTCAATTGGGTGTGAAAGTGGTTCTACTTTTTCTGTATTCAGTTCGTTAAGTTTTTCAACATAATTTAATATTTCATTTAATTCATGAGTAAAGTTTTCTAGTTCTTCATCATTGAATTTTAATCTTGCTAACTTAGCAATATATTCTACATCCTGTTTGGTTACTGCCATTTTTTACCTCTCAAAATGAATAAAAATTATTACTGTTAAAAGTTCCTCGAATTTCTGAGTAATCTCCTGTATATGGATTATTCTTTATTCTTATTGTCAATGAATGAATATTATTGCCTCGCTTTGGACTTTTGTAGGTCAACAAATAAAAACTATTTGCATAACTAACAATTGATTTTTGTATGTTATCAAATTGTGCTTTTAATTCATTAATATTCGAAATAGAATAATAACCTGCTGTCCCTATTGCTTTGAGCACATCGGGTTGAATTTCGTTGCCAAGTCCAATTGTAAAAACTACTTTATTGTGAATAGCATTTAATGCTTCTGCCAATGTATTGGAACCTTGCGTATCTCTTCCATCTGTAAATACAATCATCATCCCCTGAACAATTTCATCAATTGAAAAAGAATCCTGCCACAAAGAAGTACCTTTAATAATTGCACCATAAAGATTTGTAGTGGAATAACCTAATTTGTAACGATTGATTGCATTGGTTAAAGAATCGAGATTACCTGTAAAATCACTAAGCATTTCGGGTTTATCAGAGAATTGATAAATAGAAATTTCCTGCTGTGAAATGATTTTTTCAATAAACGACTTTGCTGCATTTCTTATTTCTTCTATATTATTTTGAAGACTTGTGCTATTATCAAGCATGATTACTGTTTTTAACTTATAAGGTATTGTTTCCCTTCTTCTAATTTCTACCTGCGATTCTGATTGTGAAATTGGTTCCCCATCTTCTAAGATTTCAAAATCATTTTGTGTTAAATAATCTATTCCTCTGCCATTCAAATCAACTACCTGAAACATAACATGAACATAGCATGGAAGTTCAGTTTGAATTCCATAAAGATTCATTGCAAAGCCATTAAGTGTCGGATAGGTTTGAGGCAAAGTTGTAAAACTCCATACAGGTCCGTCAATTTTTGTTCCGTCACTATTTTTAACAATTACTTTCCAGTAATAAGTTGTATTATATTCTAAATTGGTGACGATAAGGGATTTAGATGTAATATCATTTGCAATTAAAATTTGAGGAGGATTTTTTTTATCAAGATAGACATCAAATTTTTGTGAACCTGCATAATTCCATTGCAATGTTATAACAAGAGGCTGATTAATAGATTTATCTTCGGGTTTAGGATTGCTCGGTAAAGTTTTATTTACAGCAGTTTCAGATTCAGATTGAGTTGGTGGATTATTGTCAAAGGTACATTGTGAAAGAAAAAACATAAATATCAAGAAAGAATATTTCTTAGCAGTTAAACTCATTATCCTCAAACTTATAATCATTTTTCTTTGCAAATATAATTATAAAATCGATTTATAAAATGTTTTATCCTGCACTTTTAATTAAAATAAAAGAAATGAAAAATTTTAGTTGAGTTTTTTTAGTGCAGTTATTCTGTTTTTAATTGAAGGATGGCTGTAAAAAAACCATTCAATAAGTGGATGAGGTTCTTTATCACCAAGATTTTGTTCAGTAAGCTTATTAAGTGTATTAATAAAAATTTCTTTCTTTTTCGTTACTTTTACTGCATACTCATCAGCTTCATATTCAAATTTACGAGAAATGTAGTTTGATAATGGAGTCAAAATTAAACCGATAATGCTTCCCCATAAAACTAAAACAGGAAGTGCCGAAATTTCTAAAATTGAGTTAAAGCCGAATAATTTTATAGTTGATTCATATAACTTAGCGATTAAATAAAAACTTGAGAAGCTAAGTATTGTACTGATAATTATATTTTTAACGATATGTTTCTTTTTATAATGTCCCATTTCGTGTGCAATTACGGTTTCTATTTCATCATTTGAAAAGTTATTCAATAATGTATCACCAAGTAAAATTCTTTTTGTTCTTCCCAAACCTGTGAATGCAGCATTTGCCTTTTTTGTATTCTTGCTCATATCAAATTTGAATACATTCTCAATTTTCAAATTTGCTTCTTTCCCGAGTTCAATTATTCTATTTTTCAAATCTTCATTATCTATTGCAGTAATCTTATAAAACAATGGCAATATAAAAACCGGAAAAATTTGTGCAAGAAACACTGAAAATAAAAACATTATTATCCCAAAAGGAAGCCACCAATAATTATTATAAGTTCTTAAAATGAAATAAAATATAATTAACAATGGCAATCCAATTGCCGCACCTAAAAGTGCTTCTTTAAGATTTTCCCATAGCCATCTCCCAAAAGATTGATTCGATAAATTAAATTTATGTTCAAGATAAAATTCTGAAAAATAGTCTAACGGGAAAAAAAGAATTGAAGAAGCAATACCTAAAATCAAAGTGAAAGCAATTAATCTTAAGTAGTCATTGTAAATGTAGAGTTCTATGAATTTTTCCAGATTATAACTAAAACCAAAGAATACAAAAAGAAATAAAATAACAAAAGAGACCAGTCCTTTAGAAATACCAATTGCTAATTTTGTATTATTATATTTTTTTGCATTATCCATTTGAGCAGAAATATTGCAATTAAATTTTTCCAAATTTATCATCAGGTATCCAGCCAATTTTTCCATCAGACAATCGAATTTTTGACCAATTATTTACATTATCTTCAACAATAAATTTTATTCCTTCATGGATTAAAAATGCATCATTGCTTTTTTCATCAGGAGCAACTTTTGCTGAGTATGCTGATTCTAACAAAATACCATAGTCAGTAGATTTTTCATGATTATATCGTGCAATTAAAATTATTAGCGAAATAATGAAGAAAGTAATGGAAACAACTCCCGTATTAAATGCAATTTTTTGAAGATTTGTTTTTCTGGATAAAAAGTATACCCCTATTGAAGTTAAGAGTAAAAGATAAATTATAATTGTAATAATAGCCCAACCATTCAATGATAATGAAGTAATTAATATTTCCCACCATTGAATAATAAATAATTTTGGCAATTCAGAAATCCTGTCAACTGTTCGTGCATTGGCAATTTTCAAATTGTATGAAATATCCTCGTCACCCGGAGATATTTTAAGTGCCTTCTCATAATACAAAATTGCATAACCAAGTTTGCCTAAACGGAAGTAAGAATTTCCCATGTTGTAATAAAGAGCTGCACTTTCATATCCCTGAGCAATAATTTTTTGATATGTTTGTATTGCATCTTCAAATTTCTGTTCTTGATAATATTTATTGCCTAACTTCATTAATTGTTCTGGAGGCTGCGAATATGCTTTACTGCTAAATATCAAGAATGAAAACAATAAAATTAATATTGAAAAAAGATTTGTTCTTTCTGATAATTTTTTGTCAACTGATTTTTTTGCTGCCATCAAACCTGAATCAAGATTTATAATAATACTTACAGCTTCTTCATAAAGTTCACCTGCTGAGGCAGAATTCATTCCTGAAGGTGCAAAACGAACAAATTCACATTTCTCCGAAACATTTTTTATTCGTGTAATCAATTCTTCTGAAATATTTTTTTGAGCAAGCATTTCAAGTGCTTTTTCAATTGTAAATTCTGATTTTTGAATACCTAATTTATCTTCAAGGTAACCATATAAAGCAAGTGATAACTCAGAATAAAATTCTGAAAGATTATTTTTATCCAGAGCTTGTTTTGCAATTTTCAACCGTTTCTTAGCAGCTTTTTCTGCTTTTTGATATTTCAACAATTGTACATTACTATAAAGTTTTTCTTGTTTTTTTCTTATTCCTACTGCTGCAAAAAGAGCAATTAATGGCAGTGTAATTGAAATCCAGAACCATGGTTGAATTAATGCACTTTCTTTTTTCTTCTCAAATTTAAAATCAGAAGTTTTTATATAACGAATGTCTTCACTAAGTAATTTTATATCTTCTTTAGAAAAATTACCTGCAATTGGTTCATACTGCCCTTGACCTTTAATAACATTTATCTTAAATGAAGGAGAAGTTAATGTTACATACTTATGTGCAGCAGGATTAAAATATGAGAATTCAATTGGAGGAATTTCTTTTTCTCCAGAAGTCCGTGGCACAATTAGGTATTCAACAATTTTTTGCCCTGATATTACCGCTGTTTTATTAACATTATCATAAATTTTAGGTTCATATTTTTCAAAGCCTGCAGGCAATTGAACTTCGGGGAGCTTCAATAATTTTATGTTGCCT
>JARYLX010000205.1 GCA_029907415.1 Melioribacter sp. | reverse complement strand
CATTCAGGAGTTGGGAGCACACTAATATCCATTTCTGTTATCATCACTTTAACTCCTAGCGATGCGTACGCCTGAATGGCTTTTTCATAGTCATCAAGATTAGGGTAATCGAGCGCCGAATGACACTGTAAACCAATGGCATCGACTCTTATACCTTGATCTAATAATTTTTTAATCATTCGAACTATTCCGTCTCTTTTCGCAGGTATAGCTTCTGAATAATCGTTATAGTAAAGTTCACAATCAGGGTCAGCTTCGTGGGCATATTGGAAAGCATATTTAATGTAATCTTCTCCAAGTATTTGATAAAACTTGCTTTTTCTGAACGAGCCGTCATCTTCAATAGCTTCGTTAACAACATCCCAGCCTTTAATTTTCCCTTTATAACGTCCTACTACAGTATAGATATGTTTTTTCATACGTTCTTTCAGTACTTCCGGAGTAACATCTTTTCCCAAACTATCGGTAAAGAACCAGCGAGGTGCTTGTGAATGCCAAATAAGGCAGTGTCCCGTTATGTGCATGTTATTTTTTATTCCAAATTCAACAAATTTATCGGCAAGAGTAAAGTCGAAAACTCCTTCCTGTGGTTGCAGAGGACCGCTCTTCATGCAATTTTCGGCTACAATTGCGTTAAAGTGTTCTTTGATGACCCTCACCGACGCCGTATCTTGTTCAGTAATCTGAAATGTATTCATGGCGGTGCCAATGAAAAATTTTCCAGCAAAAGCATCCTTTAGCGTTTGAGATTTCTTCGATGTAGATTTTGGTTTGAAAAGTAATTGAACAAATTGATATAGGCTTTCTTTCCAAACATTGAAATCGTGATTTCCATCCGGAATGATATAATAAAAATGTGGAATTTGTTTTGATTGAGCGTATTCATGAGTTCTTTGACTAAATGGTAACAAGTTGTCTTTATCACCACACGAAATGAAGAGCAACTTTATTTGATGTTTAGCTTTTTCTATGTCGGGGAAAAGCTCTTCAGGTTTTTTTGTATTTGGTGCTGATGAGAAACCACCAATCCATGCAAACTTATCAAGATTGCCCAACCCAAAATTGAGCGATTGACCTCCACCCATAGATAGTCCAGCAATTGCACGATGCTCACGATCTAAAATCACTGGAAACGTTCTTTCTATGAATGGGATTAAATCGTTGAGCAAATCTTTTTCGAAATTGGCAAATGCTTGAACCTTAACGCTATCAAAAATATTCCCGGTGGCTCGATCATCTTTCATGGCTCTACCATTGGGCATCACGACAATCATCGGTTCCATTTTTTTGTCTGCATATAGATTATCGAATATGACTTGCGGTTGAGCACCTTTCAGCCATTCCGTTTCATCTCCTCCAATACCATGCAATAGGTAAAGGACAGGGTATTTTTTATCATTTGAGTAATCGGGAGGAGTATAAACAATTGCCCTTCGTGTAGTTCCAACGGTTTTTGATTCGTAGTAAATAGTGTCTATTTTACCGTGTGGGATATCTTTCCTTTCACTGTCATAACCTGTAGGAGGAGCTTGTCTTTCTAAATTTTGAGCATTAGAAATAATATTGAAAATTATAAAAGCACAAATAAGAACAAACTGTTTCATAAATCACCCTTTGTTTTTTAACAATTCCAGGGATGGATAAATTATTAAAAATATATTGCTAATGCAGAATACTTAAATCGCAATACGGAAATCTTAAATATTACTTATACTTTTTATAAATATTCACTCAAAATTTCTACAAAATGTTATTACATCATAGTATACTAATGTTGAATTAGTGTTAACATTATTTTCAAAAACAATAATTATATTTATTTAATTATAACAGAAATTAACATGACCTTTTTCAATTCAATAGCCTTTGTTACATTAAACTATCAGTCTTGAGTGAACATTATAAATTATCATTAATATTGTGTTAGTACTTGCCTAAGTATTAAAAACCCTTAAAATAAATTTAGAATTATATTTACTTCGTATATTTTACAAAGCTAATTTTTATATCTTTTATAATTTCTTGTTTTAACTGAAAAAATTTTGCCCACATTTTATATGAATATTTTTCATGCATGAACTCAATTTACATTATATTAATATAAAGAAAGAATAAAATGATGTGTAACCATACATTGTCAAAAACAAACCAGATAGCGACAATTAATTGTGCTGATGATGTTAGCGAAATTTTTTATCTAGGTATACTTACTGATTTGCTGATAAAAATTTAACCGCAACAGTTTTTTATAATAACAGAAACAAGGATGACAACTAGAAGCAAGATTATTTATTAAAATAATTATTAAACAAAAAAACTCACTTAACTATGCAAACTTTGCTACACAACAATTACATAAAATCATCAGAGAAAACTCTGAATATATTGTTCAACCGGTTATTGTGCTTTTTCTGTTTTAGATAACTCTATGCAAGATATTTTTAGTATAGAAATAAGTAAAGCTAATAATGTTAAAAGAAGAAGAAATATTTAGAATAATACCATGACTAAATTTATTTTCTGAACTACTTAATAGCTCAACAATTATCACTAATAATCCAATAGTTCTATATTGGTTAGCAATACTGCCAGTTGCTGTGTACAATCTTATGAAATTTTATATCATGAAGTATTAAATATGTTCAGGTCATAATATAACAGCCCAAATATTATGAAGAAAAAAAGCCGTTCAGGCAATATAAAATATATCTTTAGAATACTTTTAATGATTACCTCCTTAAGTTGTATATGATGATGTTTTTAAGTCGACTTTCGAAATAGCTCTGTAGTTCTTGCATTAGTGACTCCTTTTTAGTAAAAATGAGTACCAATAATTATTACAAATTTATTTTGTATATTCAAATAATAACTAAATTTTATCAACCAATTAAGATTAACTCTAACGACTGGATTGAAGATGCAGTCAGCTTGTAGAAAGGGTTAAACACATTTAATCAGTTAACTCATCGATAATTTGCAGGATTGATTGTGGCTCTGCGGTACGCATTCCGAAACTAACCTTTTAGTTTCAGAGAATATTTTGTCCCAATCTTCCTTGAATTCATAAATAACTTGTGCTGCATATCTGCCAGAAAATTGTATTTGCATATTTTACCTCATATGTTATAATTGTGTTGTTTTTCACCTGTCCAACAGAACATTACCGACGAAATGGAAAAATAAACCCTAAATCTTATAATAAATTTATTTAATATAACAAAGTTAAATTCAATACCTTATTTTTTTTAACTTAAACCGAAAACTTGGCTCTGCCACAATGAAAACGCGGCTGGGTGGTAAGGCAGGTTAGAAAATACTTTATATTTTTTTAATTATAAAATTCTTTTCTTTGGTATATAAATAATGAAACTGATAAAGATATTAATAATGATGTTAAGGATCTTAAGATATTTATAAAGAATTCTCGTTCCATATTTTCAAGAGTTTGTGAAATGGGAGGTACGATGAATGACAATATATTTATGAGTAATGTGGAAGAGACGCCAGCATGACTGAATAAACCACTTACCACAAAAACATAAATTACATATAGAAGAGTTGCATTGCCAATAGAATTAGTTATAATAATTAAAGCACTTAAAAAAGTAAATGAAGAAAGAAATAAAAAAAGAAAAGGTATAAATAAAATAAATATATTTAGGAATTTTATCCCAGTAATTACCCAGAAGTATATCATTATAATTAAAACAAATAAAAGGGTTAATAATAAAAAGACAAAATAAAACGCTAATAAGATACCTAAAAGTAATTCAACCCTTGTAATAGAACGTGATAGATAAATATTTGCATAGTCGATTGTCGTTATATTATGAATATTATGGGCAAATGCAATCGGGAAAACAATAATAAAAATGACTAAAAAAATAAATGATAAGTATAATTTTAAAAAATCACTTTCAAAGTTGACTATTTCATTACCCCATACCGATAAGATATATCCATTTTCTAAATTTCTACTAGTAATGCCGGATAAAATGATAGATAATATTACCAAAAGAGAGAGTATAAACACTTTAAAATACATTGAATTAATTAATATGCATATTTGATTTACCATAATTTTATAAATATTAATCATTTTTCACCCTTATCTTTTTTCACCCTTATCTTTCAAATAATTAAAATAAATCGATTCCAAACTATCTTTCTTAGATATAATTTCTGTAACTGTAAATTTATTTTGAGCTAATGCTAACAGAAGTTCTGATAATTCGGTTTCATTAAGCGCAAATGCTTTTCCTTCATGACCATCATATTCAATAACGAACCTATTAATAATATTGCTTATAGTATTGTCATAATTCTGATTAATAAATTTCACTTGAAATCCATTGTATTCAAATTCTTCTTTTATACCCTCATAAATAATTTTACCTTTTTGAATAATCGCAAATTT
Organism: Melioribacter sp.; assembly: GCA_029907415.1. Classification (GTDB taxonomy): domain Bacteria; phylum Bacteroidota; class Ignavibacteria; order Ignavibacteriales; family Melioribacteraceae; genus Rosettibacter; species Rosettibacter primus. The sequence goes on along the minus strand of JARYLX010000205.1, from coordinate 1,115 downwards.
ATCGCAAAGTTTTTCTACTTCTGTAAGTATGTGTGAACATAAAAATACGGTTCCACCATTGCTTTTAAAATCTAAAATCATATTCATTATTGTTTTTCTTTCCATAGGATCAAGACCATCGGTAGGTTCATCCAGAATTAATATATCTGGATTAGTAAGTAAAGCGTAAGCAATACTTAATCTCTTTTTCATGCCTTTAGAAAAGTTGTTAATTGAATGTGTACTTTCCTTAAGATTGAGTTTATGTAATAAGTATAGTATATGTTCTTTGGGAGATATCAATTCAGAACCGCTGACTCTTACGAATTGCTTAAGGAACGAAAAAGCACTGAACTTAAATGGAAATTTAATTTCTTCAGGAACATATCCTAAATATTTTCTTGATGCTTTTGATGAAACTGAATAATTATGAATAAAAATATTTCCTTTAGTTGGGAAAATAAAATTCAACATCAACTTTATTAATGTTGTTTTTCCAGCCCCATTTGGTCCGATTAACGCAAAAATTTCTCCTTTTTTTATCTTTAATGAAACTAGATCTAAAGCATTTATGATAATGTTTTTCTTTTTAAAAATTTTACTTACTGATTCCACTCTTATAATGAATTCATTCTGCATCAGTGCTCGCTTACTCCATCCTTATTATTTAATTAATATTTTTGTGGGATTAAAAGGCAAAGTATAATAGCTATTAATTCTACCACCTTCATATATTAACAATATTGAATTAAAAATATTTGTTTCTTTTATCTTTTTAAAGTCAATGTATTTTATTTTGATATTTTGAGGTTGGTTTTTTATCCATCCGATACAACGTCTTTCACCAAAAATCTTATCAGGATGAGTTACTAAAACTAAAGTTCTACTTGCTAAGTTTTCATTTTCGGATAAAATATTAATAAAAGTATCTATTGTCATTACACAATTCATGCAATTTATGTCAGATAGATTTATAAGAAATAAATACTCAATTTCAGTAGAAATTATTTTCTCATCAGTTAATATACTATTTAATTTGTGAATCTTTACAAAGGAAAGCTCCGAAGTGTTTACTTCCTTAAATATCGAAAGTGATAAAATATTAATCATAATCAAATAAAAAACCAAAAATAAAA
>JARYLX010000204.1 GCA_029907415.1 Melioribacter sp. | reverse complement strand
GCCGTAGAAAGGATAAGTAATATTATATGAGAAAGATAATCATCGCCTCAGACCATGCAGGATTTTACTTAAAAGAGAAAATAAAAATTTTTCATGGTTGTATTCCTATTAAATAGATTAACATTATATTCTTTCGACATTCATAATTATAGTCCCATTATATAATCCACTTGCAATAGATGTTGGGATACTTATTGTTGCCCCTATCCATATATAAATACTGGTGTTCTTTTTTAGCCTATTAAATGTTAATGGCTGGTATGGGTTAAAATTTGTTCTTCCTGTAGTTAAATCTTTATTAGACCATGCCGATTGTTGTGTGCTGAATGTAATAGGAAGATTATTAACATTATTTGTTAAATACTGAGGTAATACAAATTGAACAAGTATATTTACATTCTGCAGATTTCCTGTATTGAAATAAAACTTTGCTGCATTAATATCAATATGATTTACAGATGAAGAATAACCTTTAAATACAGTACCGAAAGATAAATCGTTGAGTTTACTGACTATTAACTGGGCTGATAATCTTTCATTCATTAAAAGATAAAGAAATATCAAAAATAAATATTTACTATGCAGTAACTTTAAGTTCATCTTTACTAATAAGAAACATTAATTACAAATACCCCTGTGTAATAACCTACTGGTTGATTAGCATTTACAGTTATAGAACCGCCTACCCATAAATAAAGTTTACCAATTCCACTTACATCTGTCAATTGATAAACTCCGCCACTTGTTACAGGAGACGGATTAACATAATTTGGATTAGTTCCTGTATGTTTAACTTCCGGAATAAAAGTCATTGTACCAGTAGTTCCTCCATTTTGTGCTACCCAGCTAAAGTTATCAAGAGTAACCGAGTTAAATGATATTGTTACACTACTATTTGGATTTCCTTGTACTTCGTGTCTACTCCCACTGTCGGGTGACTTCGTCACCTGATAAGGATTTGGCATAACTATAACATCACCAAAATCTATACTTCCAGTTGTAATTATAGTAATTGGTGTCATTACATTAGCAGTAACTGATGCATTTGCACTTCCTGACTGTGCAAAGCATAGTGATGTCAGTAATAAAAATATATGTATAGTTTTATTCATACATCTTTATTATAATTAATAAAGATGCAAATAGCAACAAAAGAACAAAATGTTGAAGACACCGCCCTTTATCTGGCAGTGTCTTCAAATTTTGGCAACCCCCTTATTTAATAGGCCACGGAAATTGTAAAAGTACCCGAATAAGAGCCGGGTTCTTGATTAGCAGCTACTGCTAAAGAACCACCAACCCATAACCATGCTTTTCCACCACTTGTAAGTGTAATCGACCCACCACTGCTAACTGCTGAAGCACCGCTATAAGTATTTGCAGTAGTATGTTCAACACTTGGTGTAAATGTCATACTACCGGAACCACTATTGTTGAGAGTAACATTAGTAAATGTAACTGTTATTGGTGTGCTATTATTACCAGTTACTTCAAATACGGCTCCATTTTCGGGGGTTTTTTGTGGTGTTTGAGGGTTGCCTGTTACAACAATGTTCCCAAAGTTCAAGTCACCACTGATATGTTGAATTGATAATGCAGCAAGAATATTGGCAGTGACCGGAACATTTGCACTTTGTGCATAGCTTGTTGCAGCTATAAAGTAGAATGGTAGTATTGCTAGTGCTATTACTAGCTTTCTCATGTTGCACCTCTCTGTGAATTTAACATTTAATTAATATCGTTTACCAATCCTCTGTGTAAATTGATAAACGATTCTGGTTAATTATCGTATTATTGTAAATAATGTTTAGAGGGCAGTTTAATTTTTTTAATACTTATGCATAATTATCCATTTGTTTATTTATAGTTCATTAAAAAATTTTAATCTTTCTTTAAGGTAGAATTAATCCTTATCTAATATGTTTCATCTGTCAATTAAAATATTCACAACAATTTGTTTAACAACAAAAGGAGTAAAATCATGAAATCAAAAATCTTCTCATCAATCCTTGCAGTATTGGTTGCTGTTGTATTTTTAAGCAGCAGTGTTTTTGCACAAACACAAGAAAAGAATGCTGAAAAAGCTAAAACTCACAAAGTAGAAACAAAAGTATCTACTACAACTCCTGCCGAACAAAAAGCAGAGAAGCCTAAACCTGTATCCGAAACCAAAAAAGAATTAAAAAAGGATACAATAAAAGCTGAAAAGACTCATAAAAAAATGCATAAGAAAACAGAGACAGCTAAACCTAAAGAAGAAAAGAAGCAATAGTTTTCTTTTCTATATAATTTTTTTAAGGGAAAATTATCTAAGGAGAGTTTATTACTCTCCTTTTTAATAAATTTAAGCCATGAGAATCTTAGTTGTAGAAGACGAAAGAAAAGTAGCTTCTTTTATTAAAAAAGGTTTAGAAGAAGAATTCTTTACTGTTGATGTTGCATATAACGGGAAAGAGGGACTGGATCTTGCCTCAACAGAAGAATATGACCTTATAATTTTAGATATAATGATTCCTTTCATAGATGGGATAACTTTAACCAAAGAATTAAGAAAAAGAAAAATTATTACACCAATTTTATTGCTTACAGTAAAAGATTCTGTAAATGATAAAGTTGAAGGTTTGGATGCAGGTGCTGATGATTATTTAACAAAACCATTTGCATTTGAAGAATTAACAGCGAGGGTTCGCGCATTATTAAGACGTGGAGAAAAGTTAACATCAAATATTCTTTCTGCAGCAGACCTTAAATTAGACTTGATTACTCATACTGTTTATAGAAATGAAAAAGAGATAATTTTAACTCCAAAAGAATTTTCTATTCTTGAATATCTTATCAGAAATAAAAACAAAATTGTATCCCGAACTAAATTAATTGAACATGTTTATGATTATCACTTCGATACCAATACAAATGTAATTGATGTTTATATCAATAAACTTCGCAACAAAATTGACCAGGGGTTCGATAAAAAGTTAATTCATACAATTCGAGGTGTGGGTTATATAATTAAAGAAGATTGAAAAAATTTATGAAGAACAGAATAAAAGCATATGTTTTATCTACACGATTTAAGATGACAATCTGGTATGCACTTCTCTTTTTGATTCTCGAAATTATCCTCGGTATAATTATTTATTATTACCTTTATACAAATTCAATCAAAAGACTTGACCTTTCTCTTTCAGCACAAGCTAATGCTATTCTACATATCCTAAAATCAAAACATATTGACCTTGAAACATTTCAACCAAGTGATATTTATGCAAGCGAAGAAGATTTAATTTGGGATATAATTTATGATGTAGTAGTTTTTAATGAACGAAATACTTATATCCAAATATCTTCTGGCTCAAAAGTAATTTATCAATCTGCAAATCTTGTTAAAGTCAAGTTGGAGTTTCCTCAAATTAAGTCTTATGCGAAAACTTTTGATTTTACTGATCCAAGAATATCAAAAGATGAGATAAGAGCTATTCAAATTAATGATGGCAATTATAAAGTAATTGTTGCTTATCCAAAAGAACATATTTTTCAAACAATAAACAGCTTGACTGACATATACATAATTATAGCTCCTGCATTCTTTTTAATTTCATTACTTGGAGGAGCTCTTATTTCCCAAAGATCTTTATCAAGAATTGATAAAATCATTAAAAAAACAGAAGAAATAACCGCACATAATCTCAGCGAAATCATTCCCGGCGAAGAACATAATGATGAATTTGGAAGATTGGTTAAAAAGATGAATGAGATGATTCAAAGGATTAAAACTTCGATTGATTACATGAATCAGTTTTCTATTTCCGCAGCTCATGAATTAAAAACCCCGCTTACAATTTTAAGAGGTGAAATTGAAATAGCACTTAAATCTGAAAAATCTCCAGCTGAGTATATAGAAATACTTAAGAGCAATTATGAAGAAACTCTGCGTTTAATAAAAATTGTAGATAATTTGTTTTTTATATCGAAGAGTGAAAACAATTTAATACAGCTTAATAAGATTGAAGTAAATGTAAAAGAATTTCTAAACACCATAATAAAAAATGCATCTGTTTTAGCTAATGAAAAAAATACTGAACTTAAACTTGAAATAAATGAAGACTTTTCTGCATACTTCGACCCAGATTTGATTAAACAAGCTGTTACGAATCTTATTGATAATGCAATTAAATATGGCACAGATGGATATTCAGTAATTATATCTTCAAAAAAAATAGGTAATGATAAATTTAATATCACTGTAAAAAATTGGTGTGATGATATTTCTCAGAAAGCCATAGAAAAAATTTTTGATCGTTTCTATAGGGTTGATTCATCCCGAACAAGGAGAACGGGCGGAGTAGGTCTTGGATTATCAGTTGTTAAATCAATTGTAAATTTACATTCGGGCGAAGTTAAAGCTGAAAAATTTCCAAACTATATTGAATTTATTACAGAATTACCACTAAGATGAAATAAATTTTAAAGCAGCACTTTAAAATCTTTGTAACATCAAAATAAACGATTTTGCATTTCACTGTTTTCTCATTTCATAACTTATGACATTTCAAATTGAAGAATACGTCTTCTTATGCACTTTACAAGTTTTAAATACGTTTAGATACCTGAGTATAAGAAGGATTTTTTTATAAATAAAAATAATCTTTGGCAAATAGAATTTTTAAGAATACTAGATTTATAAAAACAAATTATTTAACCAATTATATAAAAATTCCACTTTGATAATATTACTGTCAAAATATATTTAAAAAAGTCGGCTTTAATCCCAACTTCTGTAAATTATTTCGTGTGGTTATTCTTATAGTTATTCAAATTAATTCAAAATTGTTATTGGACTAATATCATTAACAACAATTTCTTCTACTTTTACTTTTATTACTCCGCTTTTCATCATTCCAAGTGCAAGTGCAGTTCCTTTTGATAAATCTAAATCTCTTCCGTCTATATAAGGGCCTCTATCATTTATTCTAACAATTACACTTTTACCGTTTTTTAAATTTGTTATTCTAAGATATGTACCAAACGGCAGCTCCTTATGAGCAGCTGTAAGAGCCATTTGATTATAAATCTCTCCATTAGCTGTCATCTTCCCGTGAAACCCTGGACCATACCAGGATGCTTTCATTATTCCAAGCTCATTGAAATTTACGGGAACAATTTCTGGACTTGAATCTTTGCTTATTCTTACTCTATCTAAAATGCTTGTTTCTCTTGCAGTTGAATCACCAAAATTTATAACTCCAACTGTTATTACAATTATTAATACCATTAGAATTAATTTTATTACACGCAATAAATACCTCGCTTTTTGTTTAACATACCTTCAAGAATAAAGAGAAAATTCAGGTGGAAATTTTAATTTGCTATATTTTCAGATTTGATATGAACCCTGTTATGGTTCGGTTTGAATTCTTTTTATAAGTAAATCTTCTCAACAGATTAGACTTTTGAGAGATTTGCTCTAAAAGAAAATTTGGGTAATTGTGATTGAATATATTAAAAAAGAAGGTTTCACTATGTTGATTATAATTAAGAATTGAATTGAAACTTATTTTATCATCAATTAAAATTATGTGATTGTATGTGTGAATCTT
>JARYLX010000203.1 GCA_029907415.1 Melioribacter sp. | reverse complement strand
CTCTAAAACCATCCCCTACTAATCCCTCTACTTCGCCATTTATATTAATAACAGGACTTCCACTTTCACCAGGTATCAAATCATACAGATGATAATCTCTAATCAAATTTAGTTTGCCATATCCTAATATAAATCTTTCTTCTGTATTTTTAGTGTTAGGTTTTAAACCTTTTTTAATTTTATCTGAATAAAATATCGCATAATCTAAACTACTATTAATTTTATAATTATATTCATATTTTAATAATTGCAATATTATATTTGAAATCATATTATTTCAATATCAAATCATGATTATATGTCATACTATTCTAATCTAAATAATGCCATCAGATTATTATAATTCCAATTTATAATTGTCTTAGGATCCCTCTCCCAAAATTTTGTGCTATCCCTTGTATAGCTGACCTAACTAACTCCGGTATCAAAACTTTCTCTCCGCCTTTAACAGAAATTCTTGCTAACCACCAAGCTCTTCTACTTGATAAATCAAAAAGAATTGTTGTTATGCTTAGTATTTTAGTTTTCGTTGATAAATCTATTGCTCCGTAAAATAGTTTTTCTCCTGGTTGAATTTCTTCTATATAACTATAACTTGTAAAAACTATTGCTTGGAAATTCAATTCTTTAGACATATCATCAAAGAATTTATAAGTCTCTGAAGTAAAATTTGGAGTACCACCTGCTACTTGAACATAGGTATTAAGATCCGCAACATAATTTTGATAACCCCTTCCCCACCCTTTTTCATTCACTTTTCTGAGAATTTCATCATGAGAAATTACATTCCAAGCTTTCTGCGAAGCTTTCAATTCAATCGGTAATGCATCATTTATAGCTCCGGATACCTCAGGGACTTCGTTATCATAATTATTCACTGGCATAATTGCTACTGCTTGAATTTTTGAAAAATCTAAAGCAGGAGAACGATATAAAGTTTCTGGTTTAAATATTACGTTTGGTCCTGATGTAGCACATGAGACAACTATAAAATTTAATGCTATTATACACATAATAATTATTACTCGATTCTTCATTTTTTTTCTCCTTGTAGTTTTATATATCCATAAATGATTAATAATTTATTACATTCGAAAAGAAAGGCCTACTCTGATTATAGAAGTATTACCATAACCTACTTCGCCATTTAAGCCAAAACCTGGCATTAAGTATATAGTAGCGCCTACATAACCACCATAAACAGCAAAACTAGATTGAGCTTTAGAATCTAATTTACCAAGACCAAATGTAGAGGCAGATACTAATGCATAACCAAGATATACTCTGGCATATAAATCTAAATCTGCTGATATTTCTTTAAAGTGATTAGATATACTACCCCCAATTAGCGTATATCCATAATTATATCCTATATCTTTAGAAAATAATTGACCAGCAGGGTATATAACATCATGATAACTTGCATATCCTATGTATGCCCCTACCGCAATTTTTTCGTTAATAACTTTTTCAATAGCTATATCTACTGGTGGTACTTTCATATCACCTTCAAAATCATTTGCAATAAATCCTACTCCTGTTTGAATAATCCAATCATAAGACGAATATGACTGTTCACTTTGTGCAGATAGAGATGAAAAAGTAATAACTAAACAATAAACAAATAATATAGAACGTTTCATAAATCCTCCTTTATTATTATTTTAGTATGTTGTTGATACTATATCACTTATCATTTTATACATTTTGGGAATTATAGAGTAATTTTTAATTTTATAATTAAAATTAGATGTCAATTATTTTTACTATAAATTTTTATATAAACATAAATCGAATGCATTTAAATTTCCCCGAAATCTTAATTTTGCAGAAAAAAACCAATTATTTTTTTACAGAAATTTTATTTGTGATATAGCTCACAATTTTTGTGTTAAGAATTGTGGTATTTAATGGATGGAAACTTTTTTAGATTGCTTCTATTCTGGCAGTTGGAATTTTTGATTTTTATATTTATTCGGGACTGGATTATAAACAAATTCATTGCCATCCCAATATTGCAATGAATCTTTATATGGTTTTAGGAAATCACTTACTATATTAACTGAAGTAATTTTTTTGTTTTTAATTTGCTCGAATAATTTTAAATAGGTTGGAGTAGCTGTTATATACTGCACTACAAAATTATTATCAAAAACATACTCCAAAGCTGCATACACATTAGTATTAATAGAATATTCATTGACAAAAACTAAAACCCCATTTTTCCCGAACTTTTCTATTGCTGTTACACCTATACTTTTTGTTACAGAAAAATTCTTTGCCACATCAGTTACGGGCAACAATATATAATAATAAGCATTACCAGGCACTTTATGCCCACTGGAATAAAAATCTGGCATTACACCCATTAATTTATCAGTGTCTACAACAATTAAACATGGTTTATAGTAACTGCTAACCCCACCCAGAAATATTTCTTCGTCGCCATCATTATCTATATCAAAGTGTGCCGCTGCCGATAAATGCCCCGAATGGTATAAAGATGATGTTACTTCTCCTGTAATTGGATTAATAGTTGATATTACACAACTTCCAAAGTAGTTATCATTAGCTATAATATACAAGATATTTTGTTTATTTCTATTAGCAACAAAAAAATTTGAAATTCTCCATTCTGTTCTTTTCCATTGGGGAGCATAATTATATTTATTATTTTCCGGTGATATTTTCCATCTTAATGTTCCATCATAGTTGAAGCAATAAAGTGTATCATTTTTATATAATCCCGTTCTCAATCGAAAACCAGTCAGAAGTAATTCATTTTTATTATCATTATCAATATCATATAAATATAAGTATTTATTATTCTCCATTGTAAGTGAATCTATACTCCATCTTGGTAGTCCGTCGACATTCATTTTCCATAGTAAATCACCATTCTTATTGTATGCCTTAAGAATAAAATTATAGACACTTAATGTTACAGGATTTTTCGATTTGAGTGAATATGTACTTTGAAATAATGTTATAAATGTTATAATTAATAAAGCAAGAGAAAAACTAAAACCAATACTCTTTATCGGGTTACTTTTGATGAAATACCTTATATAATCCAGAGAAAATTTTTGGGGCTTTTCTATAATTTCAAATTTAGCATCATGAACCACAATACTATTAACTTTGGGAATATGCAATAATTTTTCATTTGTAGAAAAATTATTAGCAATTTTCTCTGCTAAAAGAATATCACTTCCATCAGGATCAATATCAATATTTTTATTTATTTCGCTGTGTATGGCAGTAAATATTTTATACAACTCTTCACAATATTTACAAATTTTTAGATGCTGTATAATTTTATCTTTTTCATTATCCAAAAACTTTTCCGGATTATACGCAAATAATTCTAATGTTGATTCTTCTATATGTTCCATATTCTTCCTAAATTTTATAATAATTAATTTATACGAAAATATTCAGTTAAATAATTATTCTTTAGATAATAAATAGTCCCTGAATTTAATCCGTACTAATTTAATTAAGTACTCCAACTTGGACTTATATTTTAATTCATATTCCTCTTTTGATAAATTAATATATTTATTTAGGTATTCATAAAATGACAAGTTATTCTTATCTATTTTTATTATGTCACTGACTATATCATAAATTGCAGAATTTAATCCATTTGCTTGTTCAATAGTAAGTTTTCTTTTTGAATAATATTCTATGAAAATCTTACTTTTAATATACATCAAAACATTTGCACATAATTCTTCAATTTCATAACATTCTAAAAAACTCGTATTACTAATTTCGTATGAATCAGAAGATGATATATTTTCTAAGATAATTTCGTAATATTTTTTAAATAAGGTTACTGTATCGTTTAAAAGTATTTCTTTTCTATAATTCATTTCCATAAGTACTGTATGTAGAATATTCAACAGTTGGCGGGTAGTTAATCTTTTTTTTGTTTTTGACAAGAAAATGTTTTCTAATTCTTCTAAATCTGGATAAGGTAAATTTTGATAAGCACCATTGTTTTTTACATATATTAGGTTTCCCAAAATAGTTTTTCGTAATAATAAATTTCGTGTCGGCAAAGTTTCAATAATATTTCTTTTTATTTTGAATCCCATTGGGTCTAATTCTGCATAAGAACGTGCAATGTAAGCATCTGTCATTTTACGAAGAAAACTCTGATACACAAAGAATAAAGTTTCAGTTTTTATATCAAGAATATTTGTATTAAGGCAATTAATGAATGATTTTATTTTACTCAACTCACCATCATTATTTTGATAAAAAACATCTCCCAAAATATCCAATGCAATATCATTAACATCCAAGCCATGCATACTGAAAAGCTTAAGAAAATGTCTTTTCGTATTTAGTAAGTACGGTATAATAATACTTTTAGACAAAGCTATAAATTTACTTAAATCAATCTTAGATAATCTTTTTTGATTTGCCCTGATAAGATAATCACGAAGATTTTCTAATTTATCTTCTGAAATCAATTTATTGCCCTGCTCAATAAATCACACTTATAAGATAATTAGAATAGCACTAAATAACAATAATTTTAATGAAATGTATACTTTAATAATGTTCTTAAAATTGCGTTAAGACCAAAATATCATTGAAAGAGACATTCCATAGTAATCGACTAATAAAGTTAAAAAATAAAGAAAAATATTTTTTTCTTATTTCTATCATAATTTTATTATCTTGCATTAGAATCACCCTTGATTTTAGTTTTATGGCTTTTTTCTTAAGTAATTTATTAAATGTGAAAGTATATTTTTATACAACTAAGAATTAATATACAACCTACAATATATATCTGACAAAAATTGATATGGAAAAACTCAAATCTTTTTTAAGAACAACATTTTTAGGTGGTTTCTTAATTGTTTTGCCGGTTATTGTATCAATCTTCGTTTTAGATTGGTTATTCGAATTTTTAACTGACAAAATTAGACCAATCACCAATTTGTTAATTCAAACAACAAGACTGAATGAACTCATCGCATCAGTCCTAGCTGTAATAGTAATTTTATTAATATTCTTCGTTGTTGGATTAATTGTGCAAACACGTATTGGAAAATTTTTCATTCAACTAATTGAAGAAAAATTATTAAAACGAATACCATTTTACAGAATCATTAAAGATACAATTGTTCAGCTCTTTGGAAGTGAAAAATTAATCTTTAAATATGCTGCATTAGTTAAACCTTTCCCGAATGATACAATGATAATTGGATTTGTAACAGATGAAAGTCCAAATGGATATATTACAGTTTTTATTCCTTCTGCTCCTGCACCAACTGGAGGATACATCTATCACATACGAAAAGAATTTGTCATAAAAATTGATCTTCCTGTAGAACAGGTAATGAAAACAGTTTTGAGTTTAGGGTCAGGTTCAAAAGAATTTTTATCAAAGCTAAACTGAATAAAGTAAAACTTCACATAGAAATATGCCCTCAATAAAATTTAGGAAAATCTCTCAAAGTCTAACTAAGTTTGTATCTCAAATTCAGATTTTATTATGAAAAACATACTTCTACTAATTTCTATCACACTTGGAATTATTTTACCATATGGACATGAATACCGATTTTTAATCCGAT
>JARYLX010000202.1 GCA_029907415.1 Melioribacter sp. | reverse complement strand
AAATTTTTTATATAAGGTTCTGTTGCAAAACTTTCAATATAATCTTTTGTGTTTGGATCTTTCTTTGCTAATTCAGCTTTGTATTGATTTAGAGTTTTCTCTGCAATAGTCAAATCAATTTTTGTTGCATTCATCTTAGCTTCAAAATCTGTTGTTTGTTCTATTAAAGCTCTTGCTTGTTCTGGCAGCTGAACTATACCTTTTTGTTCTTGATAATTTCTTAATGCTTCTTCAACCTGAGCAAGTTCAGAAAGTTTTTCTTCACGTTGTTGTGCTAAAAAATTTTTTATTGCTGTTAATTGTTGACGATTATATTCAAGGTTCAATTCTTTGTAAGCTGCAGCATAACTATTTGCTATAATGGCTGCTTCTTTTGGTGATGGGGATTCAACATTAATTTCAACAATATCCAGACCGCGTTTCTGGTCAATCGAAACCGCTTTCTCTAAAATATCTATAATATCTTCTTTAGGAAGAAGCACAGGAATGCTTTTTTGTTCGGAATTATCTATTATTAAGCTAAAAATATTTTTTGTACCTGAAGTTTTGAAACTATCAATTAATGCTTGTGCAACTTTATCTCTTAATTTGTAACTCTTTAATATTTCAATTTCATTTGCTATAAATCTGTCACTTCCAAAATCCTGAAATTCAGGTATTAATGGAGAATCTAAGATACTTCCTTGCGGTTTTGTAATTTTTAAGGCTGTTGTAGTTTTATAAATGTCAGGAGCATTTATAGCATAAACTGCACCAATAATCAAACCTGTCAAACCAATAATTATTATAACACCGAGATTTAGTTTTATCAAGTTTACATATTCTCTCAATGAATTTGAGTCCTGATAATCTCTGTTGTTTACTGCTTCCACAATACCCTCATTAATTTCTTGTTATGTTTAGGATTAATATAGATAATGATATTAAAGCACTCAAAACAGAAACCCAAATACTAACTTTATCTCTTGTATATAATCTTGGAGCACCTGGTACAACCAGAATATCACCAGCTTCTAAATTAGGAGGTTTTTTATAAGCTTTTGTTAATTTACTTTCATACATAATATCATTATAATCAATTTTTATTAGTACCTGTGTAGAATCTTCATTAACACGATAAATTCTTAAATCATCAAGATGAGCTGCATCAGTCGGACCACCCGCATATGATAATAAATCAATAACAGTAGTATAAATTGGGACTACATATTTCCCAGGATAGCGAACAAAACCCCAAATCGATACTTTTATATTAACGGCTTCAGGGTCAGAAAAATCAAAATAGCCTGATGCCTGATTGTAACGATTAAACAAATTTGATGAACCAAGTTCATAATCCTTAACCTGAGCATCTATTGATGAAAAAATTAGAAGGAAAAATGTTAGTATAAATAATTTTCTTTTTATCATTAAGCCCTCACCTTAAATCTTCCTGTAAAATTGTTAATGAAATTGTTCTAGATGAAAAATAACTTCCAATAAATCCTAATATTATTCCAGTTAATAATGCAATTATATAATTGCCCTTAAAAACTATGCTCAATTTAATATTATTTAGTAAGGTAATCAATAATAACTCTAAAATATAATTAATACCAATACATATTATTCCTGATATTATTCCAATTAGAATTCCATATAATATGATTGGAATCTTAATGGTTGATAATTTTGCTCCAACAAGCTTCATTGTTTGATATAAATTTTTATTAGATTCTATTTGAATTCTGCTGTTTGTATAAACAAGATAAATTGAAAGTAAAATTAATAGAACAGAAAATATGTACACAATTACTTGACCGGATTTCAAATATTTCAAAATCTTTATAATAAATTCATTATCATAAACTACATCTGTTATACCTGAAATTGACTTTAATCTGTTTATTTCTGTAATAATATTTTCATATGATATTTTTTCTGGCTTAAATTTTATAATAAAAGAAGGTGGTAATGGATTTTCTGTTAACACATCTCTAAAGTCTTCTCCAGTATCTCGTATAAATTCTTTTACTGCTTCTTCCTTACTTATAAATTTTATAGATGCAATATTTGGTTGATTTAATATTTCTTCGTGTATTAATTGAATTCTTGATGAATCAATAAAATTCTCTAAGAATACAGTGACTTCTATACTTTTCTTTATTCTTTGAGAATACTTATTAGATAACTGGATTACTAGGATTGAAAAACTTGTCATCAATATTGCAATTGTAGTAACTGATATAATTACAACTGATGCAAAAGGTGAACGGTTAAAAATTCTCAAAGCTTCTTTAATGTAAAATGTTATCATAACAATTAGAAATTTGATTCATCTATCCAGTGAATAATCTTCCATTTATTATTTGAATCTTTGTTTAACTCAAGATTAACTTTACCATCAACATAAACTATATCTGTTGGGTTAAATGTTATTGTTAAATTAAAGCTTCTTACAATATGAGTGGAATCGCCACTGATTGATACAATATTATTCCAAATCAAATCAAGTCGTTGTGAATTTTGAAAAAGTCCATATGTAACTCTCATCTCTTCATCTCTTCCCCAGCTTACATCTGCACCAATGTTGTAATCCCGATAAGTAAAGATGAAATTTTTATCTAATAGTTGGCTATAAATTAAAGTATCCTTAAAAGTGTAAGCATACTGGAAATTTTTAAAAACACCCTCCACACTTGACAAGTCACTTATTAGACTTTGTGAGCCGCTTAAATTTTCATCAAGTTTTGGAGCAAATGGGTTGTAGCAGCTATTTATAATAATTACCAAAAATATAAATGCAAATTTTTTAATAAGCTGTCCTCCCTTTTAACTCGCTCCAGCATAAAAAATTTTCTTTTTTAATATCCTGCCACTCAACAATTGACCATTGTTCTCTTGAATCATAAAATATTTTAAACTGCGCACTTCCTTTATAGGTACCGCCAATTAATTGATTGTTTGAATTGATTGTCAATATATAATCAAAATAATAAACAGCACTATCTCCAAATAAATATTTCTGAGTGTTCTCCATTAATAAATTTATATTTTTGCCTTGAGGTAATTTCGATATTAAATTTATAAAATATTGCCTTTCTTCTCTAATTGTCCAGTTGTTCAACACAGGATATTGAGCGGATGAACCGGATGCAGGTATAAAACTAAATTTCTTTTTCAAGAATGAAGTATCAACAAAACAAGAGATATAGTTTTCAATAATTTTTTCTTCTACTGAGGATTTGAAATTATTAAACAGAATTTCTGGAGATGTTGCTGCCAAAAAACTGGAACTTGGTTTATTCGGTTCCTCAGGATTTCTTGTCGTAAAAATATCACATGAGATTAACAAAGAAAAAATAATTGTTATATAAAAAAATCTTCTTATCATTTTCTGAAAAATAAAATTAATCTCGGTGAAAGATTTTCATGAAATTCGTTTCCATCATAATCACCAAAAATCTTATCAAATTTATATCCCGCTTTTAAAAATTCGTCGATTATTGTATTTACATCATACAATTTAACAGATTCAAAATATTTTTCTATCGAATTATTACTTGAAATTGTTATTTCTTTAATAACTCTGTCGTTTACAATTTTTCTTTTTTCAATTACTCTTAAATTATTAATAATTTTTTCTGATTGTGGTACTAAATTTTTCTCTAAATAATATTTATTAAAATAATCCATTACATAATAACCATTTTCTTTGAGAAAATTTACCGCTCTTCTTATGAAACTAAAATTTTCGTCATCATTTTCAAAGTAACCAAAGCTTGTGAATAAATTCAGTATTAAATCGAACCCAGTCTTAAAGCAAATTTCTCTGATATCTGCTTGTATCAAATTTAATTTAACATTTTGAAAAACGGAATTCTCATAAGCTTTTCCCAGTAAATTTTTGCTAAGGTCAAAACCAAAAACTTTATAACCTTTAAGTGAAAGATAGATTGCATGTCTGCCCGAACCACATGCTGCATCAAGAATTTTTGATGATTCAGGCAGATTAGTTACAGATAAAATTAACTCAGATAACCTTTTTGCATCTGAGTCATCACGATGATTATATACATAAAGGTAGTTAGGAGATTCGAACCAATCTTTATACCAATTTTGCATCACAATGTTATTCTTCCGCTAAAGGCTCTACCAATTGTTGCAGGGTCAGCAAATTCAAGGTCGCCACCAATTGGTAAACCACGAGCAATTCTTGATACTTTAATTGGATATTGCTTTAATAATTTTATTAAATACAACGAAGTTGTATCGCCTTCGGTATCAGGATTAAGTGCAAGAATAACTTCATTAATCCCACCTTTTTCAATTCTTGAAATAAGTTCTTGAATATGAAGTTGTTCTGCCGTAACATGAGCAAGCGGATTTAATACTCCACCAAGGACATGATATAATCCATTGTACTCATTTGTTTTTTCAATTGCAATCACATCGCTTGCTTCTTCAACAACACATATTATTGAATGGTCTCTTTTAGGACTTAAGCAAATATCACATTTTTCACCAACAGAGAGATTAAAACATTCTGAACAAAAACGAATTTTTGTTTTTAAATCTGATAATGCTTGGATAAGTGCGTTTACACTGTTCTCATCACTTTTTAAAATGTAAAGCGCTAATCTTTGAGCTGTTTTCTTCCCAATAGATGGAAGTTTGCTCAGTTCATCAATTGCTTTTTGTAATGGTTCTGCTATCAACAATTTTAAAATCCAGGTATGTTGAATCCAGGTGGCAGCATTCCTTTAGTAATATTTCCGATTTCTTCTTCTGCTAATTTACCAGCAGATTGCAAAGCTTTATTTACTGCAGCTACAATCAAATCTTCTATCATTTCCTTATCGCCGCTTTTAATAATTTCATCATCTATTGTAATTGAAATAATTTCTTTTTTGCCATTTGCAACAACTTTTACCATTCCACCACCACTTTCTTCAGTTACAGTTTTATTTTCCAGTTCGGCTTGAACTTTTGCCATCTCTTCCTGCATTTTTTGAATTTGCTTTAACATTCCCTGCATATTAAAATTCATTTATCCTCCTTTAAATAATTATTTTTTTCTGATTGCAGCACAAAATTACCAAAAAAAATATTCACAAGAAATTAAAGCAAGAAAATATTAGATTTGCAATCGTTCTTAATAGATTAATGAGATTTATGATTTCTAAATATGGCATTAATACATTTATAATTCTTGCTGCTTTTTCGCTAATATTAGTAGCAGTATCTTTTTTAATAAGCAACAATTGGATTAAATACACATTATTAATTGTAGGAATTTTATTTTTACTTTTTAACATCAATTTTTTTAGAGACCCCGAACGAAATACGCCTGAAGGTGATAATATAATTGTTTCATCAGCTGATGGAGAAATAATTAGCATAAAAGAAGTTTTTGAAAAAAGATTTATAAATGACAATGCAATTCAAGTGTCAATATTTATGTCACCTCTTAATGTTCATGTCAATCGAATTCCAATTAACGGCACAATTGATTATTTGAATCACATCAAAGGTGATTATTTAGTAGCATTTCATGAAAAATCAGATTTGAGAAATGAGAGAACTGAAATTGGGATAACAAGCAAATACGGCAAAGTATTATTCACACAAATA
>JARYLX010000201.1 GCA_029907415.1 Melioribacter sp. | reverse complement strand
TGTAACCAATTGAATAAACATGGATTAAAAATCCTACTCCGGTTACAATTAAAGACATTGTTAAAGAGAGCTGATCTACAAGATAAGCAAATTTTATATTTAATCCATTTGCTGAAAGCCAGGTAAATAATTCTACAGTATTTGCTCTTTGGTCAACAGGCAATGACAATGTTTGTAGAAATGCACCTAAAGAAATTATGAAAGATAAGCCAACTGTAGAACTTCCAATAATTCCTATAATAATTTCATTTTTTATTTTTTTGCCTATAAGTCCATTAATTAAAAATCCAATTAATGGAAAAATTACTGCAAGGTAAATGTAATTAATCATCAGCAATTACCATTTAAAGATATTTATTTCGTCAATGTTCACTGTCATTTTATTTCTAAATATAGCAATAATAATTGCCAGTCCTACTGCCGCTTCGGCAGCTGCTACTGTCATAACAAAAAATACAAAAACCTGTCCAGCCGAATTTCCGAGATAAGATGAAAAAGTAACCAATGCTAAATTAGCTGAGTTGAGCATTAGTTCAATACACATAAAAACTACAATTGCATTTCTTCTAATCAACACGCCAATTACACCAACAATAAACATAAAAGCACTTAATATTAAGTAATATTCAATTGGAATTGATGACATACTTATTCCATAATTTTAGTTACTCAAATTTTTTCTTTGCAAGAATTATTGCTCCAATTGTTGCAGCAAGCAACAAAAATCCAGCTACTTCAAAAGGAATAAAATAGTTTGTATACAATTCTTTGCCAATATTTTGTATAGTTCCGATATTGACACTCAATTCCTCATTAGGAGTTAATTTTCTTGAAGGTCTTCCATAAGAAATCAAATATGCAACTTGAATGAATACAAAAATACCAAGTGCTATAGCAAAATATTTTAATGATTTATTGTTATTTAATATTGATGGTTCATTGTCTGTTCTTAACAACATAATTACAAATAAGAAAAGAACCATAATTGCACCGGCATAAACTATAATCTGAACAACAGCAATAAATTGTGCATTTAACAATAAGTAAAGACCAGCCAGTGCAAAGAAATTTAATATAAGAAATAAAGCACTGATTACTGCATTTCTTCTTGTTATCATCATTACAGAAGAAACTGCAGCTATCAAAGAAAGAATTACAAAAAGTAAAATTTGCAAATTCATTTATGGTGTATTCCTGTAAATCATTCTTGGGAATGGAATTGCTTCTCTTAAGTGTTCAAGGCCACAAATCCAGCTTACTGTTCTTTCAAGGCCGAGGCCAAAACCAGAATGAGGCACCGAACCATATCTTCTTAAATCAAGATACCATTCAAAATATTCTTGTGGCAGATTATGTTCCTTTATTCTTTCGATTAACAAATTCAAATCATCTTCGCGTTGACTTCCACCAATAATTTCTCCATAACCTTCTGGAGCCAGAACATCCACAGCTAAAGCAAGTTTAGGATTTTCAGGGTCTCGTTTCATATAAAATGCTTTTACTTCTGCAGGATAATGATGTACCATAACAGGTCTATCAAACTGTTCTGAAATAATTGTTTCATCTCCACCGCCAAAGTCGTTGCCCCATTGAAAAT
Source organism: Melioribacter sp. (assembly GCA_029907415.1). Taxonomy (GTDB): domain Bacteria; phylum Bacteroidota; class Ignavibacteria; order Ignavibacteriales; family Melioribacteraceae; genus Rosettibacter; species Rosettibacter primus. The sequence continues at coordinate 4,031 of JARYLX010000201.1, read as the reverse complement.
CGATACCATTCTTTTTAAGAATTTCTACTGCTTCATCATAAGTTATTCTTGGAAAAGGACGAACAACTTTTTCAAGTTTTGAAGTATCTCGTTCAAGTTCTTTTAGTTCTTCTTTCTTATCTTCAAGAACTGTTTGAACAACATATTCCAGAAATTCTTCAGCAAGGTCCATATTATCATTCAAATCATAGAAAGCCATTTCTGGTTCAACCATCCAGAATTCTGTAAGGTGTCTTCTCGTTTTTGATTTTTCAGCCCTAAATGTTGGACCAAAAGAATATACTTTACCAAGAGCCATTGCACCACTTTCAGCATAAAGTTGTCCTGACTGTGTTAAATAAGCTTTACCTAAATCAAAGTAATCCAGTTCAAATAAAGTAGAAGTGCCTTCGCAGGCATTTGGTGTTATAATTGGTGGGTCAAAAAGAGTGAATCCATGTGAATCAAAAAAATCTCTAATAGCTTTTACAATACGATGACGAATTTTTAAGATTGCAACTTGTTTTTTAGAGCGCACCCAAAGATGGCGATTGTCCATTAGAAATTCTATACCATGCTCTTTAGGTGTAATTGGATATTCCTGGGAAAGAGAGATTAACTTAAGGTCTGTTACATCAAGTTCATAACCGCCAATTGCTCGACTTTCTGCTCGAACTTTTCCTTTTACTTCAAATGATGATTCCTGTGTAATTTTGTCTGCTATTTCAAATACTTCGTCACTCACATTATTTTTTACAACTACACATTGAGTATAACCAGAACCATCACGTAAAATTAAAAATTTGATTTTTCCACTTGACCTTTTATTATAAAGCCAACCTTTAAGTGTTACTTCTTCCCCGACATGTTTTGATAAGTCTTTAATATAAACAGCAGGTCTCATTATCTGGAAATTCTCGAATTTATTTTTTCAAATATAACTAAGAGATTGTCTATTATGCAAAAACAATGATTTATCTTTCATTAAAATACTTATAAAAATTTTTTATTATACTAAAACACAATTAATCAATAAGTAATTCAGATGCTTACTTTAATATTTTTTTTAAAGACTTCTTCAAATAATCCTTTGCGCCTATCAAAATTCCAAATTTCAATATCAGGTTTTAATGTTTCATCACATTCAAGATGAAGAATAACTTCTTCACCTTTAACTTCGGCTTTAATATTTTTTATTATCTGGCGATGAGTTCTATCAAAAGAATCAGCAATTCTTAAAATAGCAGATAACTTTTTAATAATTTGTTTTGTTTTTCCCGGTAACATTTCAAATTCAATATGACTTGGTTTGGGATGACTTTTTCGATGATATCTTGCTGTGTGTGCTATTATATCAATTTCATTTTCGTTGAAGCCAAGAAGCTCACTATTTTTAATCAGATAATAACTATGATGATGATGATTTGCATGTGAAATATTATATCCAACATCATGAAGAATTGCAGCTGCCTCCAGCAGTTCTCTGTTTTCATTATCTAATTGATGAAGAATTTTTAAGTTATCATACAGCTGAAGTGCTAATTTTGCTACATGTTCGCAATGCACTTTATCATAATTACACTTTTCAGCAAGTTGTTTAACTGATTCCTTTCTTATATCTGAAAGAATTGGTTTATTTGATTCTGAACTATGTTTTTGAAGTGTATCAATTATAATTCCTTCTCTTAATGCATAATTTGAAATTGTCATCTCCTGAATATTCAATAAATCAAAAATTGTTTTGAGAATAATTATTCCTGCTGGAATTATATCAGCTCTTTTTTCATCCATTGCAGGAATTTTTTTTCTTTTATCAGGAGTTTTTCTTTTAAGAATCTCATCAGTAATTTTTTCTAATTCATATTTATTAAAAACAAAATTGTTGAGATTAACAATTGAATTTGAGTTCCCTTTTTTTAATGCATTAATCATTTGCGCTGTAGACAAAATTGTTCCCGAGGAACCAATTGCTAATTCAAATCCTTCATTCAATAGATGATGAACAATTGGATAAATTTCACCTTTAACCCATTCCTGGCATTCTTTAATTCGTGTATCGGATAGGATATAATCCGGGAAAAATTTTTGTGAAAATCTAACAGCTCCAATTTTTAGACTGAAAGAATTAATTGGGTTCCCTTTTTCTCCTATTAAAAATTCTGTGCTTCCTCCACCAATATCAATTAGCAGAACTTTTTTATTAAAAATTGGTAATGCTTTTAATGCACCGAGATAAATCAATCGGGCTTCTTCAAAACCACTTATAACTTCAATTTCAATTCCAACTTCTTTATTAACCATTTGAATAAATTCGTTTTTATTATGAGCTTCTCTTACTGCACTTGTAGCCACAGCGCGAATTTTTGCATTGTAAGATTCTGCAATACCTTTAAATCTTTTCAAACAATTTATTGCTCGCTCGATTGCTTCCGGTAATATAACTTTTATGTCACCTCCGCTTCCCTCGCCTAATCTAATTACTTCTTTTTCTCTATCTATAATTTCAAAATTCCCGTTTTCAACAATTTTTACAACTATCAGATGAAATGAATTTGTTCCGAGATCTATTGCAGCTAAATTTTGTCCTTTCATATTTTATTCTTCCCTTTTTCCAGTATTAATTTGCAAATATTGAATACATCTTCTTCATTAACATCAGAAATTAATTCGGATTTACGAATAAAATATTTTTCTGCTCCAACAGGTGCCCAGTTGAAAGGATTAGTTGGACCAAAAATTGAAATTTGTGGTGTATCGGTTGAACCAGCTACATGCATAACACCTGTATCATTTGTTATGAATAAATCACTTCTTGAAATTAAAGCAGCAAGCTGAGGTATTGGTTTATTCAAAAAATATTTTGCATCAATCTTCAAATTTTTCTTTATGTAAGAAATTTCATTTTTATCAGCATTACTTCCTGTAAAATAGATTTTAATTTTGTATTTCTCATTGAGCAAATAAATTAAATTAATGAACTTATCAAGAGGCCATCTATTCTGTGATTTTCCAGCTCCTACATGAAAGCCGATTAAATATTCATAATCATATAAATTCATTTTGGAAATAAATTTATTTACTTCTTTTTCATCATCTTTTGTAAATACTATATGTGAACGAAAGTTTTGAGTTGTAATCCCAAATGGTTTAACTATATCAAGAATAAAATCCGATACATGAGCATCGGGATTTTTCTTCCAGTTCAAATTAATTCTATAATTAAAAAGAAAAGCAAAGGGATTTTCATTATTGTCTAACGAAGCAGGACCAATTTTTATCTTTGATTTAGAAAAAGCCGCCAATATGCAACTTGTTTTTGAAATTGCTACTGTTGCAGGAACAATTGCAACATCATATTCTTTTTTCAAAATTTTAATTAAATGTAACAAATAAAAAAAGTTAAATAATTTCTTTTTTTTGAAAACAAATAATTCATCTATCAAATTGTTTTTTGTAACAGCAAAGTAATTTTCAGGACTTGCAATCAAAGTGATTTTAGATTCGGGGAATTTTTCTTTTATTGCTCTAAACAATGAGGTGCTTGCAAGCATATCTCCAAATTGATTATGCTGCCGCACGATTAAAAAATTTTTTGGATTACCTAAAATGTAATCTTGTTTTTCTTCTTCAGAAAAATTTTTGCGCAGAATATCAATTAAGAATTTCAAAAATAAATTTTGACGGGACATTTAGAATCAACTTTTTGAGCTATCTTTTGGAACTATATCTTCAAATTTTGCTTCGATAATATCTTCATCTTTTATGCTGTATCTCGATTTAGTCTTTTTTCTATTGATTTCATTTTCTGATTTATACTCTGATGATAATGCTGCTTTTACCATTCTGACTATCTTGAAAATAATAAATATCAATAAGAACCAGATTATTAAACGTATCATAATTTCATTTCCTTGCTTCTGGGTTGAAATATTCTATAAATCCTCTGTCGTCACGAAAAATTTGTTTGTAGAGTTCATCAAAATCTTCTTCTCGATTAATAAAATCAATGTCTGTTGTATTGACAATTAATAATGGAGTTTCATTATACTTAA
>JARYLX010000200.1 GCA_029907415.1 Melioribacter sp. | reverse complement strand
TCCTTAGAATAAGTTCTTTCAACAAGTTCTTTTTTTGCGAGTCTATCAACAAGACGAGAAGCATCGCTCATTCTGTCGAGCATTCGTTCTTTAAGCAGATTAATACTTGCTGGTTCAGGATATTGGCCACGCAATATTCTTAAAATATTAAATTGATTGCTTGTTAAATCAAATTTGTCAAAAATTATTTTATGATAATTCTGCAACCAGCTGCAGCTATAAATAATATTTACAGCAAGTTTGTGATATTCATTCCTGAACTTTTTTTGCTTTATTTCTACTTCAAGCTTCATTATGATTTAATTAATTCGATATCAATAATTATATCAACATTTTCGCCAACTACTGCACCGCCTAATTCGAGCAATGCATTCCATTTTAAGCCATAGTCAAAACGATTAACCTGTCCTAAAACTTTGAATCCAGCTCTGGTATTACCCCATGGGTCTTTTACTGTACCATTATAAACTACATCAAGTTCTACTTGCTTTGTAATATTTCTGATAGTTAAATCACCCACAAGTTTATATTTCTTATCACTTACTTTTTTGAAAGATTTACTTACAAAAGTAATTTTTGGAAATTTTTCTGCATTGAAGAAATCATCTGACTTAAGATGAGTGTCTCTCTGCTGATTATCAGTGTCAATGCTGTTAACATCAATTGTGAAATTAATTTTAGCATCTGTGAAATCATCTTTTGATGTTTCTACAGTACCATCATAACTATTAAATTGTCCTGTAACCTCAGAAATTACCATATGAGTTACTTTGAACTGAACTTTTGAATGTGATTTATCAAAAGTCCATTTGGTTTGTGCATTTATAAATCCTGCCATTATGATTAAAAGAAATAATGTTTTCTTCATTTTGGTTCTCCTTTTTTTATTGAAATTAATTTATTTCTAATTATTACAAATGTTGTAACATGTAATTATTCTTAAAAGTTCATTTTAATTTTTTTGAAATATGCTAATCATTAATAATTATCTAAATAAGAGGTACATTATTTTTTATTAACAAATACTTATTTATTGTAGGGAATAAAATTCTTATCTTATTGTAAAGCATTGCTACAAAATTTTATTATGAATCTATTAAAAGCCATAACAATATTGTTGATTTTTACAGCTTGTTCTTCTGTTCCACGTTTTACTTCCAGTAATCAAATGGATAGCGAGAATTATGTATTGGAAGATTTATCTACGTACTCAGATTATCCTTCACTTGAAACTACATTTGGAACAGCTTCTTTTTATGCTGATAAATATCATGGCAGGATGACTTATTCCGGTGAAATTTTTGATATGAACAAAATTTCAGCTGCACATATCACTTATCCAATGAATACAATTGTAAGAGTCACAAATCTTTCGAATAATAAAAGTATTATATTAAGAATTAATGATAGAATGCCTTTATTTAAAGATAGAATAATTGACCTTTCATATGCAGCAGCAAAAGAACTTGATTTTGTTAATGATGGTTTAGCAAAAGTAAAAATTGAAGTGCTTAAGTGGGGTGATGGTAAAAAGTGATTATTCGTTGAACCCTTTTCTTGTTTTTATCATCAAATGTTTTGAAAATTATAAAACGAGGTAAAAATGTACATAGACAATCAATTAAAGGAAGAACTTAAGAAAGTATTATCGGTTCTAACAAAGAATGTTAAGATTGTTTTCTTTACACAAGAACTTGAATGCATGTATTGTAAAGAAACCAGAGCAATTCTTTCTGAACTTGTTGAAGTTTCAGACAAACTTTCTCTGGATGTAAAAAATTTTGTAATAGACAAAGAAGACGCAGCGAAATATGGAGTTGATAAAATTCCGGCAACTGTATTGCTTGATGAGAACGGTAAAGATTATGGAATAAAATTTTATGGGATTCCAAGCGGTTATGAATTTGCATCTCTTCTTGAAGACATAAAGATGCTCGGTACAGGAAGTACAGGATTTTCTAAAGAATTTGAAGAGGATGTCAAAAAAATTAATAATGATGTTCACATGCAGGTTTTTGTAACACCAACATGTCCTTACTGTCCTCAAGCAGTTATTACAGCTCATAAATTTGCTTACTTAAATGATAAAATAAAAAGTGACATGATTGAAGCAACAGAATTTCCTCACTTATCTCAAAAATATAATGTTCGTGGTGTCCCAAGAACAGTCATCAATGAAAATACATTTATTGAAGGAGCAGCACCAGAATATATGGTGCTCGATAAAGTTAAAGAAGCACTAAGTATTGTTAATGTATGATTGTCAAAAAAAATATTAAGAAAATAATTCCAGTAGCTGTTGGAGCTGTTTTGGGTTATGCATATTATTATTTTATTGGGTGTTACAATGGTGCATGCCCAATAAGCGGTAATCCATATATTTCAACATTGTATGGTGCTTTAATTGGTTTAATATGGACAATCCCTAGTAAGAAGAAAGATGATGAACAATCAGAAAATAACTAAAGATATTTATATTGAAGATCTTGTAGAACTTTTTCCTGAAGCAGTAACTTATCTTATGGAAAAAGGTATTCGTTGTTTACAGTGCGGTGAACCAATTTGGGGAACATTAGAAACGGCAGCTAAAGATAAAGGTTTTGCCGATAATGATATTGAAAAATTTGTTGAGGAATTAAATCAAAAGTATATTGCTTCAGTTTAATTAAATCTGAAGAGCAAAAATCATACTTTCATTGAATGGAATTTAATTCTTATTTTTAGTTACATAACTTTAAATAAAATAGAGAGAAAACAATGAATCAACAAAAGATAAAAAATTCAAAAGGCTTAACTAAAAAACAGCGCAGCTGGATTTATACAGGTTTTTTTATTGCATTAATTATTGTTTTATTTGTTGTAAATAACAGTGGAAGTGAACCTGAACAAGGACCCTATCCTCCAAACTATGTTCCTGCTGCACAAAAAAGCAGTGCACTTGCACCCGATTTTACATTGCCTACTACAGATGGCAAGATGTTAAAACTTTCCAGTTTGAGAGGTAAGGTTGTTATAATAGATTTCTGGGCTACCTGGTGCCCGCCTTGTAGAAAAGGAATTCCTGATTTAATTGATATTAAAAAACGTTATGGCTCAAAAGGAGTTGAAATTATCGGGGTTTCAGTAGATACTGATACTAAAGATGAGGTAATTCCTTTCATAAAAGAAAAAGGAATTAATTATCCTGTAGTTTATGGCAATCAGACTGTATACATGCAATATGGCGGAATTAGAGCTATCCCAACAACTTTTGTAATTGATAAAGAAGGAAAAATTGTTGCAAGTTATGAAGGCTTGGTCCCAAAGATTACATACGAAAATCACATAAAGAGAATTCTGGGATTATAATATATTTGTTGTAATTGATTAAGGTTGATAAATAAAGCCAGAGTAATTTTTGAGCTCTGGCTTTTTTATTCATTGTGGTGTTCGAAATCCTGATGCAAATTATTTTTTACTTCGAGATATTCACCAAATCGTTCGAGTAAATCCCAGGAATAAATTCCATAGTTATATCCATCTTTCCAAGTAATTTGGATAGCATAATTTCCAACAAGGTCAATTTTTTCGATTTCATATTTTCCTAATTTATTTGGTTCTTGTGGTGGTGGAGAATAGTGTCTCCACAAAATTGTTTCTCCTTTATTTCCCGCATCTGGTGATTCATCGCGCAAAAATTTTAATGGATATTTATAAACTTTGCCGTTGTCCCATTCAATTTCTAAGTACTCTTGTTTATGTAATTTTATTTTCTTTGGTGTTGCCATAATTAATTTTTTATAATTTTGTTAATTGATACTTTTAATAGGCTATTAAACATATTTAATTTATTGAAAAAAATTAAGTCATAATAAATTTAATCAGCTTAGCTTTCTTCGATTTACTTTTTGAAATTTTTATTGATGATAAAATTTTTTTCGTTGCATTGTCAATGGATTCTTTTCTATCTGTAAATATTTCTGCAATAATATCACCTTTTTTAATTTTATCACCAATCTTAGGATAAAAAATTATTCCTGCTTTAGGGTCAATATTATCTTCTTTTGTTAATCTTCCTGCGCCAAGCTCTGACGAAACAATTCCAATTTCGTAAGTATTGATACTTTGAACGTATCCTGTTTTTTCTGAATAAATTTTTTCATGAAATTTTGCTCTGGGATATTTTTCTGGATTTTTTAAGTAATATACATCACCACCCTGAAGTTTAACAATCTCAATAAATTTGTTGAAAGCTTTTCCATTTATAATAATTTCTTGAGCAATTTCTTTCCCTTCATTAATAGAAGAAGCTTTGTCTCCCAAATAAATCATAGCACCGGCAAGTGTTAAACTAAGTTCAAGTAAATTTTCTATTTTTTCTCCTTGTAATATTTTAATTGATTCATACACTTCAAGCCAGTTTCCAATATAATTCCCCAGTGGTTGATTCATATCAGTTATAAATGCAATTACATTTTTCTTAAATTCTTTTGCGGTGATTGTCAGTGAATCAGCAAGTTTGAGAGCATCTTCATATTTTTTCATGAATGCACCCGAGCCGGTTTTAACATCAAGAACAAGCCCATCAATTCCCTCAGCTAATTTTTTGCTCATAATACTTGCAGTAATTAAAGGTATTGATTCAACTGTTGCAGTTACATCTCTTAATGCATAAATCAATTTATCAGCAGGAGCTATTTCTTTTGTTTGACCAATCATCACTGCATTACATTTTTTTAGAATTCTTTTGTATTGAGTTAAATTAAGATTTGTATTGAAACCGGGGATAGATTCGAGTTTGTCAAGTGTTCCACCGGTGTGTCCCAATCCTCTCCCACTTATCATTGGAACATTTACTCCTGCAGCAGCAACAATGGGAGTAATTATTAAAGAAGTTTTATCGCCAACCCCGCCTGTTGAATGTTTATCTACTTTTTTTCCTTTAATAGATGATAGGTCAATAATTTTACCGCTGTTCAACATTGATAGGGTTAGATAATTTGTTTCTTTTTTATCAAGTCCATTTATAAATGCAGCCATTAAGAATGCAGAAAATTGATAATCTGGAATTTTTCCTTTTGTGAAATTTATAACAAGAAATTCAATTTCTTCTTTTGATAATTGTTTGCCATCTCTTTTTTTGCGAATTAATTCAATTGTATTCATGAAATTATCCACAATAATTTGTCAACCCAAAGTTAATAAACAATGTGGTAATTTGTATGAAATAAATTTATTTACCGTTAAATGAAAAGTGAAATAATCTTACAGAACAGAGAAAATATATATTAACAAAGTCTTGTGATTCTCAATTATGAAAATCTTTCCTTGAAACTCTCCTTCATTTTCTATTAACTTTCAAATACAAAAAATTCTTAAAGAGGTTTTTATGTTTGATAACAACTATAATTTTACAGTGTTAGAACGTTTCTTAAGATATGTTAAAATAGAAACTACTTCCGATGAAGAATCAAAAACATTTCCGAGTAATCCAAAGCAGCTTGAACTTTCTAAACTTTTAGTTGAAGAACTAAAAGAAATTGGAATGAAGGATGTTGAAATGGATGAATACGGATATGTTATGGCTACTCTTCCATCAAATACAGAAAAGGATGTTCCTGTAATTGGATTTATAGCACATGTTGATACATCTCCAGCAGTAAGCGGGAAAAATGTAAATCCTATCATTCACAAAAATTATCAGGGTGGAAATATTGTTTTACCTGCTGACAATACAAAAGTTATAGATGTTGAA
>JARYLX010000001.1 GCA_029907415.1 Melioribacter sp. | reverse complement strand
TGATAAGATAAACGAGAAACTAAGTTATTAGTTTGACCAACATAAGTACGATTATGAGAAGGAGAGTAAAGTATGTAGACAAAATATTCCATTGAAGAGATATAACTTCGCGGAGAGGGCGAGATTTCCGTCACTTTGAAAAAGTGACGAGATCTCGTTTCGTCCAAAGGACGAAACGGACGAACTCGCTATAGTCATTTGACTCCGTTAGAGACAGATGGACTCAAACGAGAGGTTTAAGCCCCTATGGCGGTTTAGTCCGACAAAAGTCGGGATCATGTCCCGTCATTTTTTAGAATGACGGGACGGACAAACCACTGCCTTCAGAAAGAAGATAAATATTAAGTAGCTCAGAAATTTTTTTTCTGCCGGAAGTTGATTTGAACCATTTTTCTTTTTTCATAGCATCAGATCTTGAAGAAAAAGATTCTGAATGAATTAAAACCCAGGGCCTAAAAGGTTTAGTTGATTTTACTTTGCCAGAATTATGATAAGATAAACGAGAAACTAAGTCATTAGTTTGACCAACATAAGTACGATTATGAGAAGGAGAGTAAAGTATGTAAACAAAATATTCCATTGAAGAGATATAACTTCGCGGAGAGGGCGAGATTCGAACTCGCGATAGAGGTTTAAGCCCCTATGGCGGTTTAGCAAACCGCTGCCTTCAGCCACTCGGCCACCTCTCCACACTTTGAAAAGAAAAGTCTAAATTTTATGACGCCAATATAATAATCACATAATTAAAATAAAAATTTATAACTCATTTGAAGATTTCTTCCTGGCATATATGCAAAATTTTTTATTGAAGATAAATGATCTTTATAAGGCTGGTCTAATAAATTTTCAATCTTTAAACTAATTATATGAAAAAATTTCCCAGTTAATATTTTTACTCCACAATAAATATCAACAATTCCATAACCTTTTGTAGGTTTTTCTTCGGCTGCTGTCTTATTTTGTGCTTCTGCTAATTTCCATTGATAACCAAACCAATAATTGTCTGTGAAATATCTTTGTTCAATTGAAAATCTAAATGGTGGCATTTGTGGTAAATTTTCTTTTGTATCCCTTACAATGCCTCTTACATAATCCATCATGACTGTTAAAGATAAATTTCTGGTAAATTCATACTGAGCAATTAATTCAAATCCATAAATAGATGCATTTGATTGTGAATAAATAAATACTGGATAACCGGAAGTGTCGTTAAATTTGTTTGATGCTGCATCATAAAAATAATTTGTTGGTTTTCGGTAAATGAAATTATTAAGCATATTGTGATAACTGCTGAGCTCAACTAAGTGATTTGCTTTTCTTACTCGTAAGCCTAAATCAAATCCAAGATTGTTTTCTTTATTAAGATTTCGATTACCAATATCAAAGGCAGCTGTAGCTTCATGAATTGCATAGGAAGAAAGTTCTTCCACTGTTGGTGCTCGAAATGCATTTGCAATATTTGAAAACAAAGATACATCATCAGAAATGTTATAAGAAATTCCAACTGAACCGCTGAAAGAAAGATAATTTTTCTCTTCTGCAGGGAAATGTGTATCAGAAATTATCGATTCAGGAATTACTACTCGATTATTTTCAATTCGAACACCTAACTGCATATTTAATTTGTTGATTCTTATTTGTTCGAATATGTATGCAGCAATTCCATCGTAATTTGCATTAGGTGTAAATGCTTCATCGCCAAAAACATTGTAATTTTGTTTTTGATACCAGAGCCCAAAAACACCAGAAATATTTTTTGTCTGCCATAGGCGTATTGGTTTGTGTTTGAAGGATAAATCAAAGCTGTATGATTTTAATCCGAACGAAGTTCCTGTTTCCCCTGTTGCTCTTAATATTTCTTTATGTTCATAATTTTGATAACCAGCTTTAAGACTAAAATTGTTTACAAAAAAATTAATCTTATCACTTTCAATCAAAAAACGATATTCTTTTTTCTTCATATTAATTTTTATTTGCTCTTCATCATTGAAAAAGGTTGGAATACCATAACTGTTAAAATAATCTTTAATACTGATTCCACTTCTTAAAAAAGATGGGATAAAAGCAAATCCAAGCTGATATCCTCTTGAAAATTGGTCGGAATTAAAAACTGAAGAACCATTGCCGTCAGTATAATCTTTGCTATACCGATTAAAATAATTTGAATGAAAAGAAAATTTATCAAATCCAAAATGTATATCGCTGCTAATATTTAATTCTTTATTGACAGAAGAATTTTCAAAATTTATATCACCAATCAACCCTTTCGAAATATAGTTTGGAATATCTTCTGTGATGATATTTACAACTCCTCCAATTGCATTGCTACCGTAGAGTAAACTTGCAGGACCTCGAAGTACTTCAATTTTTTCTGGAGTATTTCCATCTGCTGATATTGCATGGTCGTCCGATGTATTGGATAAATCTCCCATTCTTAGACCATTTTCTAAGATTAGTACTCTATTGTTGCTAAAGCCACGAATAATTGGTCTTGCAGCAGCAATTCCATTAGAACGCATTGCAATACCAGGCTGAAAGTTTAGTATTTGAGCTATGCTGATATTTCTTTTTATCTGAAGTTCTAAGTTAGAAATTGATAAAGTGCTTTGAGATAAATTTTTGGGGTCAATTGACAATGGATTTCCAGTTACAACAACTTCTTGTAAATTAATTATTCCTTCTTCAAGTTTTATTACAATCGGTTCAATTGAAGGAATCGTGATTTTTCTTGTTATTGTTTTATGACCGATATAGGAAAATTTTAAAGAGTATGTTCCGCTCTTCAAATTATTGAATTCAAATTTCCCATCGGTATCAGTTGTTGTCCCTATTTTTAATTCTTCTATTAAAACATTAACACCTATCAAAGGCGTATCATCTTTTTCTTCTTTAACATAACCAATTAATGAAAAAGTTTGTGCATCAATAATTATTGTAATCCATAAATATATGATTAGTATAAAAATATTTATCTTCTTCATTTTGAATCTCCTCAATCAAATTTAGTTTTTATATCATTTCCAAGCATGCTTAATGCAGACGAAAATGAATTATGAATTTTGAACTCAATGTCATACTGAACGAAGTGAAGAATCTCTTATCTCTAAAATATTATGACGATGACCGCTTCAGATTTTTACGTTTAGAAAAATATTTTATTGATTACAAAAAATGTTTGATTAATAGAGAAATATTTCTTGGATTAATTGGGGAGGGGATCGGAGTGTGAGTGTTGTAAATAAATTTTTTATAGGAATATCTGTTTGTGCTTTTTGAATCAAAGGTATAGTTTGATTCAAATAAATGAGAATTGATGAAGTAATTAATTGAGCATTAAAACTGTGATTGAAAAACTGCTCAACACTGCATAATCCTGATTCATTTTTAAATGGATCAGAAATATTTAATTCATTAGAAAGGGATATATAACCATAAGATTTTATTTCATGTTTATGAATGTGAAATACATCTAAACATAAAATCGAAAAGTATAAAACAATAAATACCCAGGTGATAGTATGTTTAATCTTACCATTCATAAAATTTTTTATTGATTATAAAGGACTCAAAGTTTATTTTCAACTGCAAATCTAAAGACATAAAGTCTAATTATCAATATTATTAAAGGAGGAAATATGTTAAACAAAAAATTACACGGGGAAGTATATTATCCAAGTGAGGATGTTTTAAATAAATCGCATATAAAAAATTGGGATGAACTAAATGAACTTGCAAAGAAAGATTATGAAGGATTCTGGTCAAAAATGGCTGATGAATTGCATTGGTTTAATAAATGGGAAAAAGTAATTGATGATTCTAATAAACCTTTTTATAAATGGTTTACTAAAGCAAAAACTAATATTGTTTATAATTGTCTTGATGTTCATATCAAAACTTATCGAAGAAACAAATTAGCTTTAATATGGGAGGGAGAGAATGGAGATTTACGAACAATGTCCTATTATGCTTTACACCGTGAAGTATGCAAATTTTCAAATGTATTGAAAAGTATGGGAGTACAAAAGGGTGACCGCGTTACAATTTATATGGGAAGGATTCCAGAAATTATAATTGCGATGTTAGCATGTGCAAGAATAGGTGCAATTCATTCTGTTGTTTATGGAGGATTTTCTGTTGAATCTCTTGCAGAAAGAATTGAAGACAGCAACTCGAAAGTGTTAATTGTAGCAGATGGAGCTTATCAACGCGGAAAAATAGTTCCATTAAAACAAATAGCAGACGAAGCATTACAAAGATGCGGCACAGTAGAACATGTGTTAGTTGTTAAAAGAACCGGTCAGGAAATAAATATGGAACAGGGCAGAGATATGTGGTATCACGAATTAATGAATTTACCAATTGCAAATCAAAATTGTGCATTAGAAATCATGGATACTGAAGATCCGCTTTTTATACTTTACACTTCTGGTACAACAGGAAAACCAAAAGCAATTTTACATACCCACGGCGGTTATATGGTCGGTGTTTATACAACATTAAAATATGTATTTGATATTCATGAAGAAGACCGTTATTGGTGTGCTGCAGACCCTGGCTGGATTACGGGACATAGTTATATAGTCTATGGTCCTTTATTAAATGGGGCTACATCTTTTATGTATGAAGGAGCACCAAATTTCCCATATCCAAATCGTTGGTGGCAGATGATTGAAAAGTATGGTATTAATATTCTCTACACCGCACCAACTGCTATAAGAGGTTTGATGAGATTTGGTGAAGCCTGGGTCAAAAGACATGATTTATCTTCATTAAGATTATTAGGCTCAGTTGGGGAACCAATTAATCCTGAAGCTTGGAAATGGTATTATAAAGTTGTTGGAAAAGAAAAATGCCCAATTATGGATACATGGTGGCAAACAGAAACTGGAATGTTTATGATAACACCATTACCTTGTGTCCCACTTAAACCAGGTTCTGCTACAAGACCATTTCCAGGAATAGAAATGGATATTGTTGATGAAAATGGAAATTCAGTCAAACCAAATGAAGAAGGTTATCTTGTAATTAAAACTCCATGGCCCGCAATGATAAGAACAGTTTACAAGGACCCCGAACGATATATTCAACAATATTGGAGTAAATTCCCCGGCATGTACTTAACTGGCGATAGTGCACGTAAAGATGAAGATGGTTATTTCTGGATAATTGGTAGAGTTGATGATGTTATTAAAGTATCAGGATATAGATTAGGAACTGCAGAAATTGAAAGTGCATTAGTAAGTCATCCAGCAGTTGCTGAAGCAGCAGCTATTGGACTGCCTCATGAAGTAAAAGGGAATGCAATTTATGCTTATGTAATTCTTCGTAATGGCTATGAAAAATCTACTGCATTAATTGAAGAACTAAGACAACATGTAAGTCACGAAGTCGGTCCAATTGCAAAACCTGAACATATTGAATTTGTTGACTCATTACCCAAAACTCGAAGCGGAAAAATTATGAGAAGAGTCCTAAAAGCAAGAGCATTAGGACAAGACCCTGGAAATATATCTACATTGGAAGAATAAAAGATTAAGAAATAGAAATATTTTATAAACTGAAATAACAGGATTGCAAGAATATGCTAAAATAAAAGATGTAAGTCGAATTTTATCTCGATAAAAGTAAGTTTTGCTATTTGAGATTCTTCATTCCGCTTCGCTCCATTCAGAATGACAGTGTTATTTCTTTTCTGTCATTCTGAGGAATTCGCCATTATTTTCTCCCTGTCATTCTGAGGAATCCCACCGAAAGGTGGATGACGAAGAATCTCAAAAACAATATTATTATTTAGATTCTTCCTAGCCTTTGGCGAGTCAGAATGACAATTATACTTTTTTCTGTCATTCTGAGGAGTCCCGCCGTTATTCTTTTCCCTTGTCATTCTGAGGAGACCGCTGAAAGCGGGCGACGAAGAATCTAATCCCATTTTTCATTTTTAAGAGATTCTTCAATTTTAGACTTTATCACATAATTCAATCATTTTATATAATTCACCATAAATCCCTCTCTTAGAAAGAGAGGGATTTTTTAAGGTTAGATATATTTTAGTGGTATAGTTTTTTGCGGATTTTGCAGATTTGTGCAGATTGAATTTTGAGTATAATTACTTAGCTGATGCAAATCTTTTTGCAACTGCATCCCAATCAACCACATTCCACCAATTAGCAATGTATTCAGGTCTTCTGTTTTGATATAATAAGTAATATGCATGTTCCCAAACATCAAGTCCCATTACAGGAAAACCTTTAACTTCAGCAACATCCATTAAAGGATTATCCTGATTTGGAGTTGAAGTAACAACTAATTTTCCATCGCTTAAAACAAGCCATGCCCAACCAGAGCCAAATCTTGTAGCAGCTGCATTATTAAATATTTCTTTAAATTTTTCAAATGAACCAAAAGTACCATTAATTGCATCTGCAAGTGCACCAGTAGGTTGACCACCTTTATTTGGTCCCATTATTTCCCAGAACATTGTATGATTATAATGTCCACCGCCATTATTACGAACAGCTACTGGAAGTTTGGAAACATTCTTGAAAAGTTCTTCAAGAGTTTTCCCTTCCATTTCTGTTCCTTCAATAGCTTTATTTAGATTAGTTACATAAGCACCATGATGTTTGTCATGATGTATTTCCATTGTTCTTGCATCAATGTATGGTTCCAGTGCATTAAATGCATAAGGCAATGGTGGTAATTCGAATTTGCTCATTATGTTACTCCTTTTATTATTTATTTTGTTTGTTAATGCTTCAACTTTTTTTGCGCTTAAACCTAAAGTCAAAATTCCAAGTGATGTTAAAAATTTTTTTCTGTTCATATTAAACTCCAAAAGATTCGCCGCAGCCGCATGTTCTTTTTGCATTTGGATTGTTAAATACAAAACCTCTTCCATTTAAGCCATCACTGAAATCGAGAACGGTGCCTGTTAAATAAAACAAACTTTTTCCATCAACAAAAATTTTCAAGCCATCTTTTTCAATAACAGTATCTCCTGCTTTTTCTGTGTCATCAAAGCCGAGCTGATATGTTAATCCTGAACATCCGCCGCCTTTAACACTTATTCTTAATCCATAGCTTTCCGGAATATTATTTTCTTGTTTTATCTTTAAAACCTGCCTTAATGCTTTTTCTGTAATATCGATTTCAGATGTTATATTAATTTGTTCGTTCATCTTCAATCCTTTCTTTCTGATTTTTAATGCTTTCTGTTTCTATAACATTATTATCAAGTAAAAAATTCACTTTCCATGTATTTGAAGAAATTTTTTTTAATTTATTTTCTTTTACAAGTATATCAATAAATTCAAGTGTTAACTTTTCTGACTCTGTGTAGCCTAATTTTATATTTTTCTTTTCAAAGTAACTTCTTATAGCATATTGAATATCTCTCAAAAAAATATTTGAATTTGTGAATAGAGGATATTTTTCTTTCATGAATTTGAAAAAGATTTTTTGATTATTGATTAACTCATTTAGATAGTTCATAGTTCACCTTAAGTTTTTTTAAAGATTCTAATAAAAAATAATCCCTCTGTAAAGGGTGTTGTATTTATTTGACTAAAGCAAAATTAAATGAGTTCATATAAATAAAAAAATTTATAAACGGATTATTATCTCAACAATTTTTATTAATTTTGAAAAATAATTTTTAGAAAATCTGACAAATATGATGTTATTATTGAAAATTAGTTTTGTTTTTAGATACAGATAGAAAAAGAGAAACTTAATTAATAGGTATGTTAAATAAGTAATCGGAGAAAAAATGATCAACAGTTTATTCTGGATTGCCCCTGCATCTTCAATTCTTGCCTTATTTTTTGCCTGGTTTTTCTTCAAGCAAATGATGAAGGAAAGCGAAGGCACCGAAAAGATGGCAAGCATAGCTTCATATGTTCGCAAAGGAGCTATGGCTTACCTTAAACAACAATATAAAGTTGTTGGGATGTTCTTTATTGTCATAATGGTAATTTTCTTAATACTTGCATATGGTTTTAATGTTCAAAATCCGTGGGTACCATTTGCATTTATAACTGGTGGTTTCTTTTCTGGTTTATCCGGATTTTTTGGAATGAAGACCGCAACATATGCTTCTGCAAGGACAGCAAATGCTGCCAGAGAATCATTAAATAAAGGATTAAAAATTGCATTCAGAAGCGGTGCTGTAATGGGTCTTGTTGTAGTTGGCCTTGGTCTTCTTGATATTTCAATCTGGTTTACAATATTAAATTTTGTTTATCCTCATGCTACTGATGCACATAATCTTGTTGTAGTAACTACAACAATGTTAACATTCGGGATGGGAGCATCTACTCAAGCATTATTTGCAAGAGTTGGAGGAGGAATCTTTACAAAAGCAGCAGATGTTGGTGCGGATTTAGTAGGTAAAGTTGAAGCTGGTATCCCGGAAGATGACCCACGCAATCCAGCTACAATTGCAGATAATGTTGGAGATAATGTTGGTGATGTTGCAGGAATGGGTGCAGATTTATATGAATCTTACTGCGGTTCAATATTAGCAACGGCAGCTTTAGGAGCTTCTGCATTTGTAAATGCTCCAGAATTACAAATGAAAGCAGTTTTAGCTCCAATGCTTGTAGCAGCAGTAGGCATTGTTCTTTCCATAGTTGGTATTTTTATGGTAAGAACAAAAGAAGATGCAACTCAAAAAGATTTGCTTGCATCACTTTCAAGAGGAATAAATATTAGCTCTGTATTAATTGTAGTTTTCTCTTATATTATTGTTAGCTTACTCGGCTTTGATAATGCACTTGGTATTTGGGGCTCAATTGTTACAGGTTTAGTAACAGGAATTATTATCGGTAAATCAACTGAATATTATACTTCTCACTCATATAAACCAACTCAAAGAATTGCAGATAGTTCACAAACTGGTCCTGCGACTGTTATTATTTCTGGTTTAAGTATTGGAATGATGTCAACTGCAGTTCCTGTTGTTACAGTAGCATTTGGAATTATTTTTGCATTTCTATTTGCAACAGGTTTTGATTTAACAAATATTAACATGGGATTATATGGAATTGGTATTGCAGCTGTAGGTATGCTT
Organism: Melioribacter sp.; assembly: GCA_029907415.1. Classification (GTDB taxonomy): domain Bacteria; phylum Bacteroidota; class Ignavibacteria; order Ignavibacteriales; family Melioribacteraceae; genus Rosettibacter; species Rosettibacter primus. The sequence continues at coordinate 27,435 of JARYLX010000001.1, read as the reverse complement.
TCAACACTTGGGATAACTCTTGCAACTGATGCTTATGGTCCGATTGCAGATAATGCAGGTGGTAACGCAGAAATGAGTGGATTGGGTAAAGAAGTTCGTAAAAGAACTGATGCTCTCGATGCCTTAGGAAATACAACTGCAGCAACTGGGAAAGGATTTGCAATTGGTTCGGCTGCATTAACGGCACTTGCTCTTTTAGCTTCTTATGTTGAAGAAGTTAAAATTGCTCTTTTAAGAGCTGGTAAATTAATACTTGATTTTGGAAATGGTGTTATTGTAGAAACTCAAAAAGCAAGTATTATGGATTTTATGAATTATTACCAAATTAATTTGATGAACCCAAATGTTCTTGTTGGTGTGTTTATTGGAGCAATGATGGCATTTTTATTCTGTGGCTTAACTATGAGTGCAGTTGGTCGTGCTGCTGGCAAAATGGTTGACGAAGTAAGAAGACAATTTAAAACAATTCCCGGAATACTTGAAGGAACTGCAGAACCAGATTATGCAAGCTGTGTTGCAATTTCTACCAAAGGAGCTCAACACGAAATGATTCTTCCTTCTTTACTTGCAATTTTAGTCCCAATTATTACAGGTGTAATATTCGGTGTTGCTGGTGTAATGGGATTATTAACCGGAGGCCTTGGAGCTGGATTTGTCCTTGCTATTTTTATGGCAAATTCAGGTGGGGCATGGGATAATGCAAAAAAATATATTGAAGAAGGAAATTACGGTGGAAAAGGTTCAAATTCGCATAAAGCTGCTGTAATTGGTGATACTGTTGGAGATCCTTTCAAAGATACATCAGGTCCAAGCTTGAACATTTTAATTAAATTAATGAGCATGGTTTCAATTGTAATGGCTGGAGTTACAGTAGCATTTCATATTTTATAAAAACAATTTATTTGAATTGATGCCTGCTCAATTTTATTGAGCGGGCATTTTTTTTGACTTAACTTTTCTTGATTTATCAATAATGTTAATCTAATTTTGATAATAAAACTAATCAAAATTTTGGTGAATTTGTGAATCCTCTTAACAGAGCCATTGTCGAAGTAGTAAAAATTCTCCCCCAATCCATAGTTTTCATTTTTGCAAAAAGATATATAGCAGGCGAAACAATTGAAGATGGAGTTCGTGTGGTTAAAGAATTGAATTCAAAAGGGATACTTGCTACTATGGATGTTCTGGGCGAAGCAGTTACAAACAAAGAAGAATCAGAACAAGCAAAACTCGAATGTCTTAATGTCCTTGATGTTATTGAACAGTACAATCTGAAATCAAATTTATCAATCAAACCAACTCAAATGGGATTAAATATTGATAAGGAGTTTTGCTATCAGCAAGTTTCAGAAATTCTTGAAAAAGCGGCAAAGTATAAAAATTTTGTACGCATTGATATGGAAGATTCCTCTACAACAGATGCAACTTTTGAACTTTATAAAAGATTAAGAAAAAAGTATGATAACGTTGGCATTGTAGTTCAAGCTTACTTAAGAAGAACTATGAATGATATCAAAAATTTAGATATGAAAGGAACTAATTACAGATTATGCAAAGGAATTTATATTGAATCAGAAAAAATAGCTTATAAGGATAGACAGGAAATTCGTGATAATTTTGTAAAAATTCTTGAGTACTTTTTTGATAATGGTAATTATGTGGGAATTGCAACACATGATGATTATCTTATTGAAAAAGCATATCAAATGATAAAAGAAAAAAATATTCCAAAGGACAAATTTGAATTTCAGATGCTTTATGGAGTGAAAGAAAATTTGAGAGATAAAATTAATGCAGATGGATATAAAATCAGGGTTTATGTTCCTTTTGGGAAACACTGGTATAATTATTCAATTCGCAGACTTCAGGAAAATCCACAGGTAGCATGGTATATAACAAAAAGTATTTTTTCGCATAACTGATGAATGTAATTGGAATAGAGACATCTTGCGATGAGACTTCTGTTGCAGTGATATCAAACGGAAAATTGGTTTCCAATTTAATTTCTTCTCAAGATTTTCATGTTGATTATGGAGGTGTTGTCCCGGAATTATCAAGCAGAGCTCATCTACAAATTTTAATGCCACTTCTAAAAAAGGCATTGAAAGATTCAGGAATTGAACTTAAAAAAATTGATTTAATAACTGCAACAGCAGGTCCAGGTTTAATTGGGGCATTGCTTGTTGGATTAACATTTGCAAAAGGTTTGGCTTATTCTCTTAAAAAAACTTTTATCCCTGTTAATCATATAGAGGGACATATATTTTCTGGTTTTTTAATGGAAGAAAAACCTGAGTTTCCTTATTTGTGTCTTGTAGTTTCAGGAGGTCATACACTTTTGCTTATTGTAAAGAGTGATGTTGAAATTATTAAACTAGGAACAACAGTAGATGATGCAGCTGGCGAAGCTTTTGATAAAGTATCTAAATTACTTGGACTTGGATATCCAGGCGGTCCACAAATTCAAAAAGTTTCTAATAATCAAAATTCCGATTTTGTTGAATTCCCGATTGCTCATTGTAAAAATGAATATGATTTTTCTTTTAGTGGATTAAAAACTTCAGTCATTAGATTTATCCAGAAAGAATACGGAAGCAGCGATAAAATTCCAAAAGATCATATTCCATTAATTGCAGCATCTTTTCAAAAAGCTGTTGTAAATGCTCTAACAAAAAATGTTGAAAAAGCATTGCATAATTTCAATGTAAATTCAATTTCTCTTGTTGGCGGTGTAGCGGCAAATAAATTATTAAGAAATGAATTAGAAAAACTTTCTATTCGTTACAATAAAAAAATTGTAATACCATCACTTGAATTTTGCGGCGACAACGCTGCTATGATTGCATATCGTGGAATGAAACTTTATGAATATGCACAAAACACAAAAGAAAATTTATTCTATTTTTCTAATCATAATGCTTATCCTGACCTCACAGGCAATACATTTATTAGAGATTATCATTGAAATCATTAAATAATTAATCAGGATGGATATTGATTACTGTTATTGAAGACAATGTAAAAAAAATTTTTAGCCGCAATGAAATTTATTTGCTAATTGCTTTTTTTGTATTTGTGCTTTCAATTTTGATATTTACTTTTTATTCACCAAATTATTATGATATGCCTTCGCCAGTTCAAATTGATATTCCAAAAGGGATGACACTCAATCAAATAATTGATTCACTTTATGCTAAAAAAATTATTCCAAGTAAAACAAATATGAAAATTGCAGCTGTAATTTATGGTGCAGAAAGAAAAATTAAAGCAGGAAGATATGTTATACCTAATGGATTAAACTATCTTCAACTTATTGAAGAATTAATAAATCCAACAAAATCATTACAAGTCCTTGTAACAATTCCAGAAGGAATCTGGCAAAATGAATTAGCAAAATTACTCAAAGAAAATTTGGGAATAGATTCTGCTAAAGTGATGGAATTGAGCAGAAGTAAATCATTTATTAATTCTCTTGAACTAAATGTTGATAATCTTGAGGGTTATCTTTTGCCGGAATCATATTATTTTTATTCAAATGCAACTGCAGAAGAAGTTCTCAGAAGATTAAAGAAAGAAATGGATAAATTTTTTGATGACCCAGATATTCAGAAGAGAATGAAAGAGTTGAAGATGAACAAAAATCAAGTTTTAACATTGGCTTCAATTATTGATGCTGAATCAAATTATATTCCTGAATTTAAAAGAATTTCAGGTGTCTATCACAATCGATTAAAAAGAGGAATGCTTTTACAGGCAGACCCGACTGTTCAATATTTAATAAGGGAAAGAGAAAATAAAAGGGTTTACTACAAAGATTTGAACATTGATTCAAGATTTAATACTTATAAATATGCAGGACTTCCACCAGCACCGATTAACAATCCTGGCAAAGATGCTATAATTGCAGCATTATTTCCAGAAAAACACAATTATCTTTTTTTTGTAGCAAATGGAATGGGACAACATAATTTCTCATCAAATCAATTTGAACATCAGGAGAACATAGCACGATACAGGAAATGGTTAAGAAGTCAAAATCAATATTAATATTATGTGCAATTTTTATATGGAGTTGTGCAAATCAAATTCCACCTGGTGGCGGACCAGTTGATGTTGTTCCTCCACAAATAATTGAGGTTTTTCCTCCAAATGGGGCGACAAATTACAATAAAAATTATTTTGAAATTAAATTCAGTGAATATGTTGATAAAAGAACTGTGCGTGATGCAATTTTTATTTCTCCGCCGATGAAATATCCTCTCGAGTTTGATTGGAGTGGAAGAACTTTAAGAATAAATTTTCAGGATACCTTAAAGAAAAATACAACTTACACAATTACAATCGGGGCAGGAATAGAAGACTTAAATAATCACAACAAAATGATTGAACCCTTTTCATTTGCATTTTCAACAGGAGAAAAAATTGATTCAGGAAAAATCTCTGGAAAGATTTATGATAAAAATCCTTCGGGAGTGATGGTATTTGCCTATAAAAAAAATGATAAAAAGATTAATCCATCAGAACAAAAACCAGATTTTGTTTCTGAAGTTGGTAATAATGGGAAATATTATCTGGTCGGATTAGGTGAAGGAGAATATTTTGTTTTTGCCATCCGAGATAAACGGAGAGATTTTTTATATCAAAATAATGAAGATGAATATGGTGTTCAGTTCAAAGAAATTGTTTTATCGAAAGAGATTAATGAAATAAATAATGTTGATTTCTTTTTGTCGAAAGAAGATACAATTGCCCCCAAAATATTAAGTGCATCAATGAAAGATATGAATCATATTCAAATTGAATTTAATGAAAGAATTGACAGCACAAGAATTTCAGTTGATAATTTTTATCTGCTTGATTCAACAACAAATGAAAAAATTATTCCAAAATATTTCTTTAAGGAGAGAGACAAACGAAATAAATATAATTTGTGCATTGCAAATACATTATCGAATAATAATAAAATATTTTTGACAGCAAAAAATATTTATGATGTTTATGGAAATAAAAATCAGGAAGAAGAAATTCTGTTGACTGTTGAAACAAAAAAAGATACTACTCCGCCAAAGATTATAAATGTAGAAAGTCAATACCCGGACAACAAAACAGATTTTGACAATCCGATACTTACAATAAAATTTGATGATGGAATACAAGAAGACAGCTTAAAAGAAGCAGTAAGTGTTTTAGATGCAAAAGAAAACAAATTCCCGGTGGAAATTAAAAAAATTGATGATGCATCATTTGACATAATTGTAAAATCAAAATTAAAGCAGAGAAGTGAATATCAGCTTAATATTAATCTAAGTAATTTATCAGATGCTGCAGGAAATAAAGTGGATTCTGTTTATAAGCATAAATTCATCATAGCAAGTGAACTTGATTTTTCTGGTATATCCGGTAAAGTCTTAATTGAAAGTGATACAAGTGATGTATTTGTTATCCTGCAAAGTTCTGACGAAAGTAAAAATATTTATAAACAAAAAGTCGATAAACAAAAAAATTTCTATATCAATAAAGTTCTGCCCGGCAAATATTTATTATGGGGATTTATTGATAAAGATAAAAATGGTAATTATACTTTTGGGAAAATTAATCCATTTAAGTATGCAGAAGAATTTAAATTTTATCCCGATACATTAAACCTAAGAGCTCGCTGGCCTGTAGGGGATGTGATTTTGAAATAAGTGGGATTAATAGTTGAAGATTTTATTTAAAGTTAACAGTTACCAGTGAATAGTAAACAGTGAATAGAGAATTGTGGACAGTTAATGGATAGAAGAACTATAGATTTATTTATACAAATAATATTTTGATGACAATTTTTTGAACCATTTGATATCTTTATTCAAAAATTCTTTTATATCATCGAACCTGTATCTTTTAGAAAATTGGATACGAATTTTGTCTGTTCCAAGAACTCTATCGAACATTTTTATTCTTGTGGAGTCTGCAATGCTAAAAATTTTTTTATCAGGATAAAGTTTATTAAGGACTTCAAAAAAATAAAATTGAATTTGCATCAAATTAACCTTATCAAAATCGTAAATGTGAATTTGAACGCCATTCAAAATTTTATTCTGCCATTTACCATATAATGGTTTGTAACTAATTGGTCTAAAAATTACACCATTAAGTTTTAGTGAATTCATGTAAACTGCAAGTGTATCAGGATTAATCCACTCGGCAGCAAAAGTTTGAAATGGCAGTGTATAACTAATTCCAATAGAAATTTCATTTAATTCACCAAGAATTCCAGTTGCTACAAGATAAAAAGGAATTTTGCTGTCAGGAACATTTGCCGATGTTGGTACCCAGATTAATTTGGTATCATCGAATTTCATCCAACGATGCCAGCCCTTCATTTTAACTACTTTTAATTTACACTTCAAACCATTTGTAAGCATTTTTTCATTGTTAAGCATTAGAGCTAATTCACCGCATGTTAAACCATATACATAAGGAATTTTATATTTACTTACGAAAGAAGTAAAATTATCTTCAACTACATTACCTTCAATGCGCAGACCGCCGAGTGGATTTGGTCTATCAAGAACAACAAAATCAATATTATTTTCAGCTGCTGCTTCCATTGCAAGTCCAAGTGTAGAAATATATGTGTAAGAACGACATCCAATATCCTGAATATCATAGACCAATACATCAATATCTTTCAGCATTTCTGATGTGGGTTTTTGAGTTTTGCCATATAAAGAATAGTATTTAATTCCTGTTGTGCTGTCAAAAAAATCTTCTACAAATTCACCTGAACCTGCAACACCTTTAATACCATGTTCTGGACTGAAAACAGCAATTAGTTTAAAATTTTTTGCTTTTTTGAATAAATCAACAGTGGACTTTAAATTACTATTTACGCTTGTATGATTTGCAATCAATCCAACACGTTTACCATCGAGCAAAGAAAAATTATCTTTTTCGAGAATATCAATACCGAGTAAAACTTTAGGATTCTGAGAAAATACACTCAGGTTACAGATAAAAAAGTATAATGAAAATGCGAGAATAATTTTTAATGAATTTTTCATTATGATTTTAATAAACTCGTAATAATATTCAAATATAAATCGGTTGTTTTTTGAACTTCATCAAAAATCACCTGAACACTTTTATAAAATTCCGAAGCAATAGTTTGATTGTTTAACGATTTGCAATTTATTAATACATTCAAATATGCTGATTGAGCAGAAGATTTAATTAATGATACTGCAACACCGGCATCCGAAATTGAGTTTTTATTTCCTTTATCAATAATAATTTTTAATAAAGGCAAAATTGAACTGCAGTATTTAATAACTTCAGATGGAATTTCAGCTGCATGTAATGTAGCTTCTTCAATTTTTTTAGAACGAATCTCAATTTGTTCTTCATTTTCTTTTGGAAGTTTCATTGCTTCCATAACTTTGTTGAAAGCTTCGTTGTCTTTTTGAGCCAGCTCAAGAAATTTTTTTTGGTAATCTTCGAGTTTTTCTTTAAGTGAGATTATTTCACTTTCTACATCGGCATATTTTTTCTTTCCTATTGTCAGATTACAAACCATAATGCCAAGACTTGAAGCTAAAGCTCCACAAAATGCAGCAACATTTCCACCGCCTGGAGTAGGAGAACTTGAGGATAATTCTGCTAAGTATTCTAAAATAGTTTTTGATGCATTCATAAAATTTACCTTTATTTAGTTAATCATGTATTCAATAATTTTTTCTTCGGGTTTAAATTTATTCAAAGAATTTAATCCAAGATTTTCAATTGCCGCTTCAATTAATTTTGTTTCATCGGATTCTTTATTATTTGTATAAAATCTACCTGCTTCTAAGATTGCTTTTAATGGAACCAATCCTACAATTTCACTTCCGCAAACTTCTACACCAAGTTTGGCAGCTTCTTTTTTTACTTCTTCGTAAGCTGTATAAATTGGGGTAACAAGATAGTTTGTTAAATTCATTGAAACCTGAGTTATATTATATTTTTCAAGAAAAACTCCCATAGCTTTTACTTCTTTTAATCTTCCAGGAACTCTTACTGTTTTGCCATTAATTTTGATTATGTTCCCAAATTCATCACGCTTGGGATAACCGCTTTCACGCAGCAGTTCACTAATTTCTTTAGCAAATCTTATGTCGTTTGATTTAATATTAACATTATAAGCAATTAAAAAGAATCTTGCACCTGTTACAATTGCACCAAGTTTTGGATTAAAAATTGGTTCACCATAATCTGGTATCCATTCTGGATTTTTTAATTTTTCTTCAAGTCCCTCATATTCTCCCTGTCTGATATTAGAAAGACTTTTTCTTTCAGGTTTGCGAGCCGAATATTCATATAAATAAACTGGAACATTCAACTCACGAGAAATTATTTCAGCAAATTGTTCTGATATTTTTACACACTCTTCCATTGTAACATTTGAAACTGGAACAAATGGTACAACATCAATGGCTCCTATTCGTGGATGTTCTCCTTTATGGTAACGCATGTCTATGTTTTTTGCAGCTGCTTTGCAGACATTTATTGCACCATTAAGAATTCCGTTTTCGTTTCCTGCCATTGTTACAACAACTCGATTATAATCTGCATCAGGTTCAAGATTTAGTAATTTAACATCTGGAGTATCAGCAATTGCATTTCGAATTTCATTAAAAGTATTTTCATTTCTACCTTCGCTGAAATTTGGAACGCACTCAATGATTTTCATTTTGTCCTCAGGTTTTTTGATAAATTATTTCTCCTTTCTTAATAGTCATTAAAGTTAAATTTTGTCCAATATTATAAATAATATCTTTATAATCTTTAACATCAAAAATAGCAAAATCAGCTAGCTTATTAATTTCGATGCTACCTGTAATTTGGTCCATGCTGAGTGCTTTTGCAGCATTAATGGTTACAGAAGAAATAATTTCTTCTGCAGTCATTTTCATATAAATTGCTGCAAGACTCATAATCAAATGTAAATTTATGATATTTGAAGTTCCAGGATTATAATCAGTAGATAATGCTACAATTGCATTTTTATCAATTAAACTTCTTGCAGGGGCATAATTTGTGTTTGAGAAAAAAGATGCACCTGGCAATAAAACAGCAACAGTTTCACTTTCAGCTAAATCATTTATTTCATTTTCATTAATTACTTCAAGATGGTCTACAGATAATACTTTATGTTTAATTGCAAGTTGAATGCCTCCAATACTATTAAATTGATTTGTGTGAATTCTAATTTTGTAATTAAGCTTTTTTGCTTTTGAAATTATTAATTCAGTTTCTTTTAGATTGAAAGCCGAGCTTTCACAATAAATGTCAACAAATTCAGATAAATTATTTTTGATTATGTAGGGAAGTAACTCATCAGTTAACAAATTCAGGTAACCTTCGTGGTCGTTTTTATACTCTAAAGGAAATACATGAGCACCTAAAAATGTTGGGATAATATCAATCTTATAGAACTTTTTAAAATGATTAATTACCTGAAGTAATTTAATTTCATCATAATAACTTAATCCATAGCCGCTTTTAATTTCCAGAGTAGTAATACCTTGTGAAATAAAGTTATCAATTTTTGGCTGAAGCAAATTTATCAATTCATCATAAGATGAATTTCTAACTGACTGAACTGTAGAAATTATACCACCGCCATTTTGCAGAATTTCTTCATAGCTTGCACCTTTTAATCTTTGAAAAAATTCAATTGAACGAGAACCGGCAAATGCTGCATGTGTATGACATTCAACTAAACCTGGCAGAACAATTTTATCTTTTACATCAATTACTTCATCTGCAGAAATTTTATTAAGCGATGAGTTTGGAACTAAATCTTTAATAATTCCATTTTCAATTAGAATAGAATGGTTCGTTAAGACCGAGATGTTACTTAGTTCTTTTCCGCGCTTAAAATTTTTGCCATTTGTATCAACAGTTATAATTAGAGCAGGATTTTTTATTAATTTTCTCATAACATAATTTTTTCTTATTAGCATATTAAAAATAGACAATTCGAAACCTTAATTTCTAATCTTTTTGTTAAGACATTATTAATTTCGTATTTTTCGATACTAAAAATGCAAGGATTATCTAAAAATGCCATCAAAGTATAGAATTCTCTTTGCCACATCTGAAGTTGTTCCATTCATCAAAACTGGCGGTTTGGCGGATGTTTCTTCGGCACTACCTCAAAAATTACAGGAATTAGGTCATGATGTCAGACTTATTGTTCCTAAATATGGAGCAATTGATGAAAGAAAGTACAAAATTCATGAAGTAGTAAGATTAAAAGATATCAAGATTAATATTGGTGAAAAAGAAGTAATATTTTCTTTGAGGTCTTCATTTTTAATTGGTCCTAAAGTTAGAGTTCAGATTTATTTTCTTGATAATCCTGAATATTTTGGAAGTCGTCATAGTTTGTATTCAGACCCGCTTACAGGCGAAGATTATTCGGATAACGACGAAAGATTTATTTTATTTGCAAGAGCAGCTTTTGAACTTATTACAAAATTAGGCTGGACACCTGACATTATTCATTGTAACGACTGGCAATGTGGATTAATTCCTGCATATTTGAAAACAATGTACAAAAATGACCCGCAGTATGCTTCGGTTAAAACCCTATTCACAATTCATAACATGTCTTATCAAGGAATTTTTCCAAAAGAAGCTTTTGCAAAAACTTCCTTACCTGAAGAGCTTGCAAGTGAAAAGGGAGTATTTCATGAAGGGAAATTAAATTTTTTGAAAACGGGCTTGATGTTTGCAGATATGATAAATACGGTAAGTGAAACTTATGCAAAAGAATTATGCACAGAAAAAGAATTCAGTGCTGGATTACACGAAATTCTTGCTAAAAGAAAAAAAGATGTATACGGAATAATCAATGGAATTGATACTTCATTGTGGAATCCGCAGGTTGATAAAAAAATTCCCAAACAATATTCATTAAGAAATATTGACAGCAAAAAAGAAAATAAAAAAGCTTTGGCGGAGAATTTTAATTTTAAGTATGATGAAAATCTCCCAGTAATTGGCTTGATATCAAGATTAACAGAAGATAAGGGAATGGATTTACTTGAAGATGCTTTTACTCAATTAATGAATCTTGATATTCATCTCGTTTTGCTTGGAACTGGTGATAAAAAGTATAATAAATTTTTTATGAATATGGCTTCAAAATATTCTGATAAATTTTCATGTTTTATAGGATTTGATGAAGACCTTGCACATTTAATTGAAGCAGGCAGTGATATGTTTTTAATTCCTTCGAGATATGAACCATGCGGTTTGAATCAAATGTATAGTCTTGTTTATGGAACAGTTCCTATAGTTCATAAAACCGGAGGTCTTGCAGATACAATTCAACCATATAATGAAAAAAATGGTTCAGGTAATGGATTTGTCTTTGAAAAATATACTGCAGGTGCGATGATATCTGAAATTAAAAAAGCAATAAAAATATTTACCAATGATAAAGAAGCCTGGAAAACTTTGATGAAGAATGGAATGAAATCTGATTTTTCATGGTTAAATTCAGCTAAAAAATACATTGAACTTTACAAAAAACTCACCGAAAAAAACTAATGCTAAAGCCAGCTTTATTTTTAGATAGAGATGGAACAATAAATCACGATTCAGGATACATTAAAAATCCTGATGATGTTATATTGTTAAAGGGAGTAGCAGAGAATTTAAGGAAACTAAAAGAGCACTTTGGCTTTAAGATAATCGTAGTTTCAAATCAAGCCGGAGTATCAAAAGGATTAATGACAATTGAAGATGTTGAAGCTGTTAATAAGAAAATAAAAGAACTTCTTCAAAAAGAAGGTGTAACAATTGATGCAATTTATTATTGTCCATATCATCCAGAATATGATCCTCCAGAAAAAGCCAACTGCAGAAAACCATCCCCAGCTATGATTCTAAAAGCAGCCGAAGAACATGATATTGATTTAACTAAATCATTTATGATTGGCGACAGAGGTTCTGATGTCGAAGCAGGCATTAATGCAAATGTGAAAACAATTTTATTACGCACAACATTAAATGATGAAGAAATATCTAACTTGATTAATCAAGGTAAAAAGCCCAATTTTGTAGCCAACGATTTTTATGAAGTTAGCAATTATATATTTCAATCTTTTGCGGAGGAAAATTAATTGAAAAATTTTTTAGTAATATATAAACAAATTTCTCTTTTTATAATCCTGACAATATTATTAGCTGCCTGCAATAACGACCCTACCTCTGTTGGCTCTGAACTTTTACAGGATGTAAATAAAATCAAATTAAATGAATTCGATACACAAAAAGAAAATGTAAAATTAAGTTCAAATACATTTAGAAAAAAAATTACTCTTGGAGTTTCTGATATATTAATTCTTGGAAAAAACTCATATATAGAATCTTATATATTATTGAGTTTTCAAATTTATCTTGCTGATTCTCTTGTAACTAAAATCAAAGACAATAAACTTCAAATAGCAGAAACATGGATGGATATGAAAGTTAAATATTCTTTAGGAGAAAAAAATTTGCCATTTGATTTTACTGTCCATCAAGTAAGAAAACAGTGGGGCTCAGATGCATTTAATTATGACAGTTTGAAAATATTAGATTATGATGCTAATGATGTTTCTTACTCACGCAGCATTACTGATACACTGGTAAAATTTAATTTAGTCCCTAATGCTGTTTTTGAATGGCTTAAATATTCTGTTGACTCAACTATAGCTCCTAAAAATTATGGTTTACTTTTCAAACCAACATCCGCCACTCAAAGACTATTAGGATTTAAGGGTTATCAGCTTACAAATGATCCTGATGTGCCAACTTTATATATTGTTTTAGAACAGCCTTCTGTTTTCAAAGATACTATACTTGTTTCGCCATACATGGATATTCATGTTATAAATGGAACAGAAATTTATTCTCCTGATGATATTGTGCTCGAAGGAGGAATGGGGTATAAAGGTTATTTGTTTTTCGATTTATCAATGCTCCCTTCCAATATTGTAATTAGTAAAGCAACTTTAGAACTTAGTGTGGATTCATTAAAGAGTATTGATGGAAATCCCTCTTCAGATTCGATTGTTGTAAAGGTATTAAAAGACAGCGTAAGTAAAAGTTATACCTCAGATAGTTCTTATTATGCAATATTAAGTCGAAGCGGGAATGTATTTAGCGGCGATATTTCATGGATGGTTCAAAAATGGGTAAGCGGGAAGGAAGAAAATCATGGTCTGGAATTATCACTTGCAGATGAAAAATCTTCAGTAGCAAGAATCTGGATATCTGGTAGTAAACAATCAGAACTATTGCGTCCTAGATTAAAAATTTATTACTTAAAAAATAATTGAACACAATGAAAAAATTTAGAAAATATATTCTTCTAATTATCATCTTGCCTGATATAATTTTTGCTTCAGGTGGGTCAATTTATTCGAGATTTGGTCTTGGAGATTTTTATTATTCATATTCAGCTCGAAGAATGGGAATGGGAGAATTAGGGATAGCATCTATTGATTATGATTATCTTAACTTCCTGAACCCTGCAAGCTGGTCTAAATTAAGATTAACACGAGTAGAAACCGGAATAATTTATCACGGCAATAATATATCATCTAATTCCAATTCTGTTTTCTATTCACAAACAATTTTTACAGGTTTTTTGATTGGATTTCCAATAGACCATCAGTATGGAGTGAGCTTAACTGCAGGATTATTACCGTTCTCTAATGTTGATTATGATGTAACAACAGAAGAAAACAATGATTTGACAGGTTCATATAAACTTACTTACAGTGGGAAAGGTGGATTATCAAAAGCATTTATTGGTTTATCTTATAAACTTCCATTTGATTTTGCTTTAGGGGCTTCTTTCGATTATTATCTTGGAAAAATTACACATAAATCTTCGATTGAATTTAACAGTAGTTCAACTTATCGAGATGGTTCATTTTCTGATGAATATAGTTACAGTGGAATTGGTTTTACAGTTGGATTAATATCGAGCAACTTAGCACAATTAATTAAATTGAATGACACGAAGGATTTAAGAATCGGAATTACTTTCTCAAGCAAATCTACAATTGATGCTGATACAGTAAATAATTCAACAACAATTATTGGAACTCTGAGCAATTCCTCAGGAAAAATTACAACAAAACTGCCTTATAGATTTGGAGCTGGATTATCTTTGCAATTATCTGATTATCTTATCGTAGCTGATTATCTTTATCAACCATTTAATCAACTAACAAAAGACAATAAACATATAAATGAACTTAAGAATTTGCAGAAATTAAGTTTGGGTGTAGAATATCGCAAATCAGAACTCAGGTCACACTCATACTGGGAACAGGTAAAGTTAAGAGGAGGTTTAAGTTACGAAAAAACACAGTATCATATTAACAATAAGAGTATTGATATGATTGCTGTTTACACAGGTTTTTCATTACCACTTGGTTTAGAAAGCACAATTGATATCGCTTTTCAATTTGGAAAAAGAGGAACTACAGCAAATAATTTACTAAAAGAAAACATTTATAAATTTTCTATTACATTAAGTCTTGGCGAAATTTGGTTTATTAGACAAGAAAGATGAAAAAATATAGGAGATTCAAAATTGAAAAAAGTAAAATATTTAGCAGCACTTTTATTAATTAATGTTACTTCAATGTTTGCCCAGAATGATGTAATGGCAAACTTCTCATTATTTTATGAGTATCATAAAAATAAAGATTATGTTAGTGCAGAACCATATGGGTGGAAAGTAATTAATAGCGACCCAACAAATTTTATTAAGTTCAAGTTATTTCCAAAAATGGAAGAGACATTATGGTATCTGCATGACAGTGCAAAAGTATCTGATGAACAGAAAAAAAAGCTAAATGACACGATTCTTTATTTTTATGATAAGGCAATTCAATATGAACCTCAGCTTGAAGGTTATTATTTAGCTCGTAAAGCTTATGTAAAAGAAGTGTGGATAAATGATAAAGCAGAAAATATTATTCCATTATATGAGCAAGCAATTGAAAAAGACCCGAATCTCCCTGCATTTTATAAAGATAGATTAGGACTTTTATACTTAGCTAATGCTTCTGAGTCAAACGATTATAAGCTAAAAGCACTGGATTTATATTCAAAATTATCTGAGGCTGAACCTGATAATCCAATCTGGATTCAAAAGCTTGAATCAATTGCAGAAAATATTAATGAACTTGTAGAAATAACAAAGAAGTCATGGGACTTAGATAAAGATAATCTTGAAAAAGCCTGGAAATATGCAGCTACATGTATACGTGCACAGGAGTATGAAAAAGCAATAGAACCATTGGAATTTTTAACTACAAAGGCTCCTGATGTCATTAATTACTGGAAACAATTAGCAAGTGTGTATGATAAATTAGAACAAAATGATAAAGCAATAAAAGCTTACAGAAAATTAATTGACCTTCAGCCTGATGGAAAAGAAAATTATGTGAATCTTGCTCTTATTTACAAGAAAATGGATCAACTTTCTGTATCAAGATCATTCTTACAAAAAGCAATGAGTATTGACCCCAATTGGGATTATCCTGTATTAATCGAAGCTCAGTTATATGAACAGGCAGCTCGTGGTTGTGAATTTGATTTCATGGCCAAATGTGTTTATTTACTTGCAGTAAATACTTACAGAAAAGCTGCATCTATGAATGGACAATATTCAACTATAGCAGCTGAAAGAGTAAAAGCACTTCAAAATTCAATTCCTACAAAAGAAGATTATTTCTTCAGGAAATTAAAATCAGGTGACACAATAAAAATAGAAGGTGACTGCTATTCATGGATAGGTAAAAGCGTTCAAGTTCCATAATAATTCAAAGGAAATTTTATGTTACAATATTTGAATCAGGATCCAGAAATACTTGAAATAGTAAAATTAGAAATTAATCGTCAAGCGTATAATCTTGAATTAATAGCATCTGAAAATTTTGTTAGTCTGGCAGTATTAAGTGCAGCCGGTTCTGTTTTAACAAATAAATATGCAGAAGGCTATCCAGGCAAAAGATATTACGGCGGTTGCGAATATGTTGACATGGCAGAAAATCTTGCTCGAGAGAGATTAAAAAAATTGTTCGGTGCTGAATATGTCAATGTTCAGCCTCATAGCGGCTCTCAAGCAAACATGGCTGTTTATATGGCTTTGCTCAAACCTGGTGATAAAATTTTAGGCTTAAGTCTTGACCACGGTGGACATTTAACACATGGCTCACTTGTTAATTTTTCAGGACAAATATACCATTCGGTTCCATACACTTTAAGCAAAGAAACCAAACTGCTTGATTATAATTTAATTGAAGATATAGCTAAAAAAGAAAAGCCCAAATTAATTATTACAGGTGCAAGTGCATATTCAAGGGATTGGGATTATGCCAAGTTTAGAGAAATTGCTGATAAGGTTGGAGCATTTTTAATGTGCGATATGGCTCATCCAGCTGGTCTAATTGCAAAAGGTTTGTTAAACAACCCGTTGCCATATTGTGATGTTGTAACATCAACAACTCATAAAACATTACGCGGTCCACGAGGTGGAGTAATTTTAATTGGGAAGGATAAAGAAAATCCTCTTGGTATTAAAACTCCAAAAGGGGACAGATTAAAAATGATGTCAGAAGTAATTGATGGAATTGTTATGCCCGGTATTCAGGGTGGACCTTTAATGCACATTATTATGGCAAAAGCTGTAGCATTTGGAGAAGCTCTGCAGGATTCTTTTACTGATTATGCCAAACAAATAATTAAAAATGCAAAAACACTTGCACAAGAATTAGCTAATCTTGGATATGATGTTGTTTCAGGTGGAACAGATAATCATTTGATGTTGATTGACCTTTCAAACAAAGATATAAGCGGTAAAAAAGCTGAAACTGCATTAGGACTTGCAGGAATTACAGTTAATAAAAATATGATTCCATTTGACACCAAGAGTCCTTTTGTTACAAGTGGAATTAGAATTGGTACTCCAGCTGTTACAACAAGAGGAATGAAAGAAAATGAAATGAAATTAATTGCATCTTTTATTGATAGAGCAATTAAAAATGTTGATAACGAACAACAACTAAATTCTATTAGAAAAGAAGTAGCAGAATTGTGTTCAAAATTTCCATTGTATCCAGAGTTACAAATAAATTAAGTGTTGTGTGAGTAAAAAAGAAAAATTACTTACCGAGGAAAATCAATCTGAAGAAGTTGAAATGACTTTCCTCGAACATCTCGAGGAATTAAGATGGAGAATTATTTATTCTCTGATTGGCATTGTTGTAGGAACTATTGTCGCATGGATATTTATTGATTTTTTTGTTGATAAAGTTTTACTCCTCCCAGCTAAAGAAGCAAATATTAAACTTCAGAATCTAAAACCTTTTGGACAAATTTTTCTTTATTTCGAAGTTGCAATTATTATAGGTTTAATACTGAGTTTTCCAAATGTTGTTTATCAAATCTGGAAGTTTATTTCTCCAGCATTAAAAGAAAAAGAAAAAAAATACATTACTTCAATTGTGATATTCACAACTTTCTGTTTCGTCTGCGGTGTAATTTTTGCATATTTTGTTATGTTGCCTCTTGCATTAAAGTTTGCTGCTCAATTTGGCTCGCCATCAATTGAAAACAACTTTGCAATTAACGAATACTTCTCAATTGTTTTAAGTGTGATTTTAGGTGCAGGATTAGTTTTTGAATTACCAA
This sequence comes from Melioribacter sp., assembly GCA_029907415.1. Taxonomy (GTDB): domain Bacteria; phylum Bacteroidota; class Ignavibacteria; order Ignavibacteriales; family Melioribacteraceae; genus Rosettibacter; species Rosettibacter primus. The sequence goes on along the minus strand of JARYLX010000001.1, from coordinate 9,705 downwards.
TGTTATCATTTTTCCTAACAAAGATAGGCATTCTCAATCCTAACTTTATGAAAAAATATCGACGACATGCAATTGTTGCAATTATGATTATTGCTGCTGTGTTAACTCCAGGGACAGACCCAGTTTCTCAGATTATACTTGCGATACCATTGGTTTTCTTATATGAAATAAGTATTTTAGTTTCAAAAATTTTCCAGAAGAAAAATTGAATCTAAATTCGCTTTCAAAAATTACACAAATCATAGAACCAGAATTAGAAGAATTTAATAAGCTGTTTCGAAATTCAATTAAATCAAAAATTGGAATTGTTGATTTAATTACCCGCTATTTACTTAAACAAAAAGGAAAAAAGATAAGACCAATTCTTGTTCTCTTATCCAGTAAAATTTCAGGTGGTATAAATGAACGAAGCTATCGAGGAGCAGGATTGGTTGAACTTCTTCATACTGCAACTCTTGTTCATGATGATGTGGTTGATAATGCAGAAACGAGAAGATATTTCCCATCAATTAATGCAATATGGAAAAATAAAATTGCTGTTTTAATGGGAGATTATTTGCTGGCAAAAGGGCTGATGCTTACAATTGATTCTAAAGATTTTGATTTCCTCGAAGTAATTACCCAAACTGTAAGAAGAATGTCTGAAGGAGAACTTCTTCAAATAAGTAAAACAAGAAAACTTGACAACGATGAAGAAACATATTTTAGAATAATTTCAGACAAAACTGCTTCGCTTATATCTACATGTTGTGAAATTGGGGCAAGAGCAGCAACTGAAGATAAAGTTAAAATAGAAGCACTAAAACAATTCGGAGAAAATCTTGGTATAGCATTTCAAATTCGTGATGATATTCTTGATTATGTTGGTAAGTCAAAATTAATTGGTAAACCTCTCGGCGGAGACATTCGAGAAAAAAAACTAACATTACCTTTGATTCATGCATTGAGTAAATCTAATAATTTTGAATCAGATAAAATTTTAAAGATAATAAAGAAAGGCGGAAAAAAATTAGATATACATGATGTTATCGAATTTGTTAAAAAATACGATGGAATCGATTATTCTGAAAAAGTTTCAAAAGAATATGCTCAGAAAGCAATTAACTCACTTGAAATATTTGAATCCTCCGAGGCAAAAGAATCTTTAATTAATCTTGTAGAGTTTGTAGTTAATAGAAAAAATTAGTTTTCATCCCTGTCGAAAAAAAATTTTTTATATTAATTGAACTTTGTGAGATAAAATATCATTTGTTATCTTTAGATACTTAAATTAGATAATTATACTGCGTATCCAATTAAATAATATGGTTAAATGAAAAGAGCAATTCTCGATTATACTCTAAAAATCAGGTTACCAATAACATTATTTATTATTGTACTAAGTTTCATTTTAACTTACTACATATCAAGACCAGAGCGAGATGGACTTGGATATTCACCTGAACAGCCAATTAAATTTTCTCATAAACTTCATGCAGGTGATATGGCAATTGACTGTGAATATTGTCACATCGGCGTTGAAAAATCACGCAATGCATTAATACCTTCTGTAAATGTGTGCATGAACTGTCATACAGTAGCAAGAAAAGATAGGCCAGAGATTATTAAGCTGACGAATTATTATAATAACGGTAAATTAATTCCCTGGAGAAGAATACATAAAGTTCCTGACTATGCATACTTTAACCATAGTGTTCATGTGAATAAAGGAATAAAATGCGAAAGCTGTCACGGTGATGTAAAAAATATGGAAGTAATTTCTCAGGTGAGACAATTTACAATGGCTGCATGTCTTGATTGTCATAGAAATCCTCACGATAATTTGCCTTATCTTAAAAACGTTCAAAAAGGTCCAGAAAATTGTTTTGCATGTCATAGATAATTTAGAGGAATTATGGCTAATAAATATTCAAGAAAAAAGTTTTTTATAATCACTGGTATAGCAACAATTGGAGTTATGTTAAGCCAGATTATTCCATTAAAAAACCATAATAAAAAAAACAATAAAAAACTTAGTATTAAAATTAATCCTCTCGCAATTAAAAGAAATAATAAGGTTTAATTATGGATGACCACTTATTGAATTTTAATAGCAACATGTCAAAAAATAATAATGAAAGGATGAAAGAAAAATTAGTTAGTGGTTCGGATGAATTTCCTGAAAGTGTAAAAGAAGATTTTGATTTATTTAAACTTTCTAAAGTATCTCGTAGAAAATTTTTAGCATTATTGTCTGCATCAACTGCTTTTGCAACTGCTGCCTGCTCTGATTATCGAGACAAAGGTGAAATAGTTCCATACAATAAACGTCCAGAAGAAATTTTACCAGGAATACCAAATTATTATGCTTCTACTTGTTCATATTGCTCTAATGCATGTGGAATATTAATTAAAACAAGAGAAGGAAGACCAATCAAAATTGATGGGAATCCAGATCATCCGATAAATAAAGGAAAAATTTGTGCAAAAGGCCAGGCAAGCATATTGAATTTATATGACCCGGAAAGATTGAGAGAGCCATTAAAGAAAAATAAAAAACTAAACTGGGAATCCATTGACAAAGAAATCATAGGTGTTCTAAAAAATTCTATCAGGAATAACAAAAAAGTTGCAATTATAACAAATACAATAATTTCACCAACTGCTAAAAAAGTTCTTGAAGAGTTTAAGAAAAAATACATCAACACAATAATAATTTCATATGATTTATTTAATGATAATCAAAGAAGAAACGCGTGGCTTAAAAGTTACGGCACACATGAATACCCCTCTATAAAATGGAATGAAGCTGAAGTAGTATTAAGTATAGACTCTGACTTTTTAGGCAATGAAGGAAATTTTATTGAAAACACAATTAAGTTTACTTCAAAACGCGATGTCATTAAAAGCCTTAATTACAATAGACTATATGCAGCTGAAAGCCGAATGACAATTACAGGTATGATGGCTGATTACAGATTGCGAATCTCACCTCATCGACAATTTGAATTTGTGATGAGCTTGATAAATGAATTAATTAAATATGGTTCAGCCATTAATTTAGATAAAACTGCTATAAAAAAATTTCAAAATTACTCGATTAATAATTTCAACATTCACCAAGAAAAATTAAACAATCTCATAAATGATTTGAATAATAATAGAGGTAAATCAATTGTTTATGCAGGAGAAACTTTACCAGAAGATGTTCATATTGCTGTTAATTTATTAAATGAAATTCTGGGTAATAATAAACTTTATGATTATTCCATATCATTTAAAAAACAATATGAAAATTCTACTCAGGAAGAAATTCTTCAGTTAATTGATTTAATGAATAGCGGTGAAGTTGATGTAGTAATTCATTTTGATTCAAATCCTGTATTTCATTTCCCAAAAGATTTTGGTTATGACGAATCAATAAAAAAAGTTAAAACAGTTATTTCGTTAACAGAAAGTCATAACGAAACTTCTTCTTTAAGTAATTACATTTTGCCAATAAATAATCAATTAGAAAGCTGGGGAGATGCAAATGCAAGAAACGGAATTTATAGTTTAATGCAGCCAGTTATTTCACCAATTTTTAATACAAGACAAAAAGAAGCTGTTCTTCTTAACTGGATTTATGAAAATGAAATTTACGATGATAAAATTTATCATAATTATTTAATGAAAAATTTTGAAGCTGAAATTTATAGTAAACTAAAAACATCAGTTGATTTTAAAACATTCTGGTATTCTGCTTTGCATGATGGTGTTGTATTAATTAGCGAAGAAAATAAAATACCTCAATTTAAAACAGAATCAATTAATTATATAAAGAATGAAGTTATAAAAAGTGATTATGTGGTTCATCTTACTCAAAATTATTTTATAGGCGATGGTAAATTTTCGAACAATGGCTGGCTTCAGGAATTACCTCACCCTGTCACAAAAGTAACATGGGATAATTACGCAGCCATATCTAAAAAGACAGCTAGTAAATTAAATCTTGAAATGAATGATTTAGTAGAAATAGAAGTTGAAAATAGAAAATTAGTTTTGCCTGTATTTATTCAGCCTGGAATGAACGACGATACAATTCATATTGAATTAGGATACGGAAGAAAAGTAGTTGGAGAAGTAGGTAAAGATGTTGGATTTAATGCAGTTAATTTAATGTCAAAAAACTTTACTGGTTCACCATTTATTTATACTAATGCTAAAATAAAAAAATCAAATGGTAAACATATCTTAGCAGCCACACAGGAACACCATTCTTTAGATGATAAATTTGTTAAAGATTTTCATAGAATTAGAAAAATAATTCAGGAAGGAACGATAGTTAAGTATCAAAAAGAACCTCATTTCTTACATAAAGAAAAACATGACTTATTCAGCATTACAAGGGAACACAAATTTTCTGGTGTTAAGTGGGCAATGGCTATTGATTTAAATAAATGTACTGCATGTAATGCATGTGTAGCTTCATGTAATGTTGAAAATAATATTCCAGTAGTTGGTAAAGATCAGGTTGAAAGAAGCAGAGAAATGCAATGGATTAGAATTGATCGGTATTATTCAGGAACAGAAGAAGAACCAATTGTAAGCAATCAACCGATGTTGTGTCAGCATTGTGACAATGCACCTTGTGAAAATGTTTGTCCAGTAAGTGCAACAAATCATAGTCCTGATGGATTAAATCAAATGGTCTATAATAGATGTGTCGGAACGAGGTATTGTTCAAATAACTGTCCATACAAAGTAAGAAGATTTAATTTCTATAATTTTAGAGACCATTTTCAAAACGCATATTACGAAAATGAATTAACATCACTTGTTAATAATCCAGAAGTTACAGTGCGTTCAAGAGGAGTGATGGAAAAATGTACTTTTTGTATTCAAAGAATTATGGAAGCTCGTTCTAATGCAATTAAAGAAGGAAGAGAAATTAAAGGGAATGATGTTGTTACAGCGTGTCAACAGGCATGTCCTTCTAATGCAATCATTTTTGGTGATATGAATGACCCTGATTCTGAAATATCTAAACTTCGAAATCATAATTTATCCTACTATGTACTGGAAGAATTAAATATCAAACCTAATGTTACTTACATAGCAAAATTAAGAAACATCCATTCGGAGGAAATTGAGTGAGTGCATTTGATTATACACAGGAATTATCAGTAATTGAAGGTAAACCAGCTTTGCGAGAGCTGGATGATTTAATATCAAAACCTCTTGAGACTAAACCTGACAGAAAATTTTATATTGCTCTCTCAATTACTTTATCAATGCTTGCTTTATTTGTTGTTGGATTGGGATTAACATTTTATTATGGTATTGGAACATGGGGAAACAATACACCTGTGGGCTGGGGATTTGGAATTGTAAATTTTGTTTTTTGGGTTGGTATTGGGCACGCAGGGACTTTAATATCTGCAATATTATTTTTATTTAGGCAGAAATGGAGAACTGGAATAGCACGATTTGCAGAAGGCATGACAATATTCGCAGTTATGACAGCTGCAATATTCCCACTAATTCATACAGGTCGTCCATGGTTGGCTGGATACTTGTTCCCATATCCTAATCAACATTCAATCTGGGTAAATTTTATGTCACCACTTTTGTGGGATGTTTTTGCGGTTTCAACCTATTTTACAGTTTCTTTAATTTTCTGGTATGTTGGATTGATACCGGATTTTGCGACACTTCGAGAAAGAACATCGAATAAAATTAAAAAAATTATTTACTCTATTTTTAGTTTGGGTTGGCGTTTTTCTAATAGACATTGGCAGCACTATGAAATGGTTTATTTGATTCTTGCTGGTTTTGCTACTCCGCTGGTTCTATCTGTTCATACAATTGTTAGTTTTGATTTTGCAGTTTCAATTATGCCAGGATGGCATACGACAATATTCCCTCCATACTTTGTTGCTGGAGCTGTATTTTCTGGTTTTGCAATGGTTCAAAATGTATTGATTTTTATAAGAAAAATATTCAACTATGAAAAAATTATAACTATTGATACACTTGAAAAAATGAATAAGATAATTCTTGTTACTGGTTCAATGGTTGGCTATGCTTATTCAATGGAATTTTTTATTGCTTGGTATAGTGGAATTCAAGCTGAACAATTTACTTTTATAAATAGAGCTTTCGGTCCTTATGCATGGGCTTACTGGATAATGGTAACATGCAATGTCTTATCACCACAATTATTCTGGTTCAAAAAAATTAGAAGGTCTATCCCTGTAATGTTTATTATTGCAGTTCTTGTTAATGTTGGAATGTGGTTTGAAAGATTCGTAATTGTTGTTACTTCACTATCACGTGATTATTTACAATCAAGCTGGGGACATTTTACTCCAACAATTGTCGATTTTATGATTTTAATTGGAAGCTTTGGATTTTTCTTTACATGGATACTTTTATTTACTAAAGCGTTGCCAGTTGTATCAATTGCAGAAGTCAAAGCAGTTGTAGAAGGTTCTCAACCATCTCATCATAATATTGAGTAATTAAGGATTTTATAAATGAAAGAGAAGATTTTATATGGATATGCAGGAATATTTAATACTGCTGATGATGTAATCATTGCAGCAAAAAAAGTAAAAGCAAATGGATATGAAAAATTTGATGTCCATACTCCATATCCAATCCATGGTATGCCTAAAGCAATGAATTTGAAGCCTTCAAAGCTTGGTTATTTTGCACTAATATTTGGTCTTACAGGAGCTTTATCAGCATTGTTGTTAACTTATTGGATATCAGCTTATGACTATCCGCTGATAATTGGTGGCAAACCATTTTTTTCATTTCCAGCTTATATTCCTGTAATATTTGAAGTTACAGTACTATCTGCATCAATTGCTACAGTTATTACAATGCTTTTTATTTTCTTTAAATTCCCTTATAATGCACATCCACTTAATGATACTAATTATATGAAAAAAGTTTCTTCGGATAAATATGGAATTGTAATCTTATCTGAAGATGAGAAATTTGAAGAAAATTCTGTAGAAAAATTTTTCAAAGAAGCCGGTGCTATTGAAATATTTCCTATCTATTTTGACATTGAAGAATTAAAAGCTAATCCTAAAATTCTTGAACCGAAATTTCTATTATTTCTTTTACTTTCAGGAATTATTACCTCAGGAGTAACATATTTTACATTGAATAAATTATTGTATATGGTTCCATTTAACTGGATGATGGAACAACATAAATTAAATCCACAGCAGAAGTCATCATTTTTTGGTGATGGATTTGGAATGCGAATGCCAGTTGAAGGAACTGTTGCAAGAAATTATTTACCATATGCTTATAAAAATCAACCGGAAGAAGCAGGAAAATATCTTGTTAATCCTTTGCCAGTTACTAAATCAATCTTAGAATTAGGGCAAAAAAAGTATGATACATTTTGCAGCCCGTGTCATGGTTATCATGGAGAGGGGGATAGCAGATTAAGAGGACAATTTCCAAATCCACCATCTTTACATTCTGAAAAAGTTCGAACATGGTCAGATGGAAGAATTTTTCATGTAATTACTGAAGGACAAAATATTATGCCGCCTTATTCATCTCAATTAACTGTTGATGAAAGGTGGGCAGTGATCCATTATATCAGAGTATTACAAAGGTCATTAAATGCTAAGGAGACAGATTTGCAATGAGTTCAAATACCGAATTGCAATATCAAAAAAAGAAATTACCATCTAAAGTTTTCAATATTGGAATATTCTTAATGGCTATTGGCTTATTGGGAATAATTTTGAGCTATTACGAAAATCCACTGAGAAGTTCTTATAATAATATTATCTTATTTCTATTTTTAGCAAGTATTGGAGTTGGTTCTTTATTTTTAATTAGCATAGAATATCTTTCGGGAGCTGTATGGAGTGTTCCATTTAGAAGAATACCAGAATTTCTTTCAAGCATATTAATCTTTTTGCCAATTATTGTATTGCCACTTCTATTTAATATGAATAATATTTTTCATTGGTTGCATCCAGAAGTTCTCAAAGTTGATGAATTATTAAAAAGTAAAGCTCCATATCTCAATGTTCAATTTTTTATTATCCGTGTAATTATTTTTTTGTTAATCTGGATTCTCTTTTATTTAATATTATTTAAAAATTCTATTAAGCAAGATTATACAAAAGAACAAATATTAACTAAAAATAATATAAAATTCTCTGCAGCTTTTATGCCTTTTTTTGCTATTACAATAACATTTACAGCTATTGATTGGTTAATGAGTCTAGAACCTCACTGGTATTCTACAATATTTGGAGTTTATTATTTTGCAGGAACTGTTCTTGCGGCACTTTCAGCAGGCACTATTGCTATAGTTTTATTAAATGAAAATGGATATTTGATTGAAGGATTAAAAGAAGACCATTATTATAGTTTAGGTGCATTGTTATTTGCATTTGTAAACTTCTGGGCATACATAGCATTTTCTCAATATTTACTAATCTGGTATGCAAATCTGCCCGAAGAAACAATCTGGTTTTTGAATAGATGGGAAGGCAACTGGAAATTTATTAGCATCGGGTTAATTTTTGTTCACTTTATTGTTCCATATTTTGGATTACTATCTCAACCGTCAAAAATGAATCCTAAGAGATTGTTGTTTATGGCAGGCTGGATTTTATTTGCTCATTATTATGATTTGTATTGGTTATCAATTCCAAATTATAGTAAAGTTAGTTTTGTATTTAGCTGGAATGAAATTGCATTTATATTATTTGCAATTGGAATTTTAATTACAGTAATCTATAAACTATCAAATAAATATAATTTAATACCAGTAGGTGACCCCAAACTTAAACGAGGAATAGATTTCAGATTATAGCTATGGAAAAAAAATATAAAATTGAAGAAGAAATAAATTTCAAAGAATTATTAAAATCACCAATTAGATTATTTGGTTGGATATTTCCAATTTATTTATTGTTGATATTAATCCTTGGGATTTATTTTGCTCTACATTTAAATAGAATCTCATTTAATGAAAAAACTATTGGCATAACTGATACAACTAACATCAAAAAGGATATAGTTGAAAAGAAGGGAATGATAATTACTCCTGTAGATTTTGAATCAATAAAAAATCCAACAAAAGAAATGTTATCAAAAGGGAAAGAATTGTATGATATAAATTGTAAATCGTGTCATGGTGAACAAGGAATGGGGGATGGACCTGCTGGATTATCAATGAATCCGAAACCCAGAAATTTACATTCAAAGGAAGGCTGGACAAATGGAAGAACTATTGATGCAATGTATAAAACACTTCACGAAGGTATTATAAAAAATGGTATGCCGGCATTTGAATATATAAATCCAAATGACAGATTTAATATTATTCTTTACATAAGAACTCTTGCTGATTTTCCAGAAATTACAAACAATCAACTTAATGAACTAAAATTAACTTATAAATTAGACCAGAACTTAATTTTACCTAATCAAATTCCTGTTGAGAAAGCTGAGATGTTAATTGCAAATGAAAATAAAATTTTCATTGATAAGTTAAGTAAAATGAAGGGATTGTTGATAACTTCGGATGAATTAGGAGCAAGGCTTATAAAAGATAACTCTTATGACATCGAAAAAGTTTTATATACCTTCATAACATTAAAAGAAAGAACTTTTGATTTATATATTAAAATAGTTACACAGGAACCACTTTTAATTGGGTACAAACCATCTATTGTGAGATTAGACAGGGAAAAA
>JARYLX010000019.1 GCA_029907415.1 Melioribacter sp. | reverse complement strand
GGCGACATAGAAACAGCTGTAACATTAATTGACGAAAATTACAAGGGTATGGCTGCAGATTCAGATGATGTAATTGGAGTTGAAGCTTTAACAAATGAACTTTATCAATACAGAAAAGAATATCCTGAAGGCAAATGGGAAATAAGAATTGAAGAATTATCTGTTCAAAACGACTTAGCTTATGCCATCATTTACGGCTCATTTCTTATGCCTGATCCTATTGAAAAAAGAATGAACCCAATTTATTCAGAAAGAAGTATTAAAATTCTTAAGAAAGATAAAAACGAAGGCTGGAAAATTTTCAGGTCTTTAAGCATTCCTACTTTAACTTATAATTAAAGCTGCCATTCAATTTCTCTCCACCATCTTTTTAGCATTTCATCATTGAGTTTTATTATTCCTTCATAAGTTACATTACTTGGCGGTGGATAATGATTTGCAATTTTCTGAAATAAAACTGCTCTATACGAAGCTGATACTTTTGGAATTAATGCTAAGAGTGTCAATGCATCTTCAGCTCTCGATAATTTTATAATTCTTTCAATTGAACTTTCTCCACCTCGCTCATAATCAAACTTTTCTATTTCTGTTTTCAATGAATCGTCAGCATCAATACGATATGGCGTACCAATATTAAAATTTTTTCTAAGTTCGCACACATATCCTTCATCTACGAATAACTTACTTCCTTCTTCTTCAACTTCGCAAATGCCTGATTCAACAAATATTTTTAACATATCATCATCAACCTTTAGATTTAGTATTCCACCTTTATAAATTATTTTTGATTTATTTGTGACAATTGAGAAGTGAGGAATTAAAACTGAATTGGATATTTTTATTTCTCCGTTCTCAAGCTTGACTCTGTTATCATTATTTTTTGCTTTTAATAAAATTAACTTAGAATTAGAATAAATTTCCAACCTGCAAGAATTTGGCACATTTACAACTACTGTTGAATTCTCTCCGGTTGTTAAAATGGAATTTTTATTCCAGAGACCCGCATAATCTTTTTGGCCGTTAATTAAATAACTGCCTTCAAGTATTCTAATTTTCCATGGAGAATTAATTAAAGAAAAATCATAAACAATATACCCAACAGCAAAGATAAAAAGCGGAAGTAAAATCACTAACAATTTTATCCATTGAAAACTTCCTTTAAATACCACTTCTTTACTTAATGATGGAGCTATTGAGCGAGTTACAACACTTTTTCTAATTGGTCCGCGAGCAGTCTTTAATTTTCTATCCTGTTTTTGTTGTTCGCGTTTTAATTTTATTTCTTTTGCTTTTGATTTTTCGGTAATACCAGTCACTTCTTTCAAAGATTTCTTTAGAAGTTCATTCGACAGAGTTTCGATAATATCTTGAGGAGGATTAACCTGATATGGCATATCTTTAAGCAGGTCAAAAAATCTCGTTAACTTTATATATTCTTCTCTGCACTTATTACATTTTTGAATATGACCATAAACAAGTTTTTTTACTTCATCATTAAGCAGCTCATCGACAAAATCATGTATAAGTATTTTTACTTCTTCACAATTCATTTACATATTTTATTTATTAAATAATTCCTTATTTCGATTAATTTTGTTTTTATTTCATCTATGAAATCAGAATGCAAAAAATTAGCTATTTCTTCATATGTATATCCTTCGAGGTCATGCAAAACAAAAATTATTCTTCTTTCATAATCCAGATTCATTATTATGTTTTCAAGATTTTTTAGCCTGTCTTCAGTAGGATTAATATCCTGTGTTGAAATAGAAAGACGATTTAAATTTTCAAGTGCATGGCTTATGGCAATATTTTTAATCCATAATACAAAAGAAATTTTGAAGTCATAGTTTTTAATTTTTTCCCATGCTTCAAGAAATGTTACAACTGTAAGTTTTTTACTTAAATCATATTCAGCTGTTAAGCGATAAATAATAGTAAAAACATTAGTAAGATTAATTTCACACAAATCAATAAATGCACTCTTTCTTCCATTCTGCGAAAGTTCAATTAGATAATTAACATAGTTAGTGTTTTCGACTTTCATTTAATTAACAACAATTATTTTAATTTCTTTTGAATTAACAACTGCATCAACACAAACTTCATTCTTATTATCCAAGCCAATATGAGTGCCAATTGCATTAAAATTTATTTTATCATCTTTAACTACAGCTCTAAAAATTCCATCTTCAGTTTTAAGAAACTGCCGCGGAATATTCCAGCCAATAAAAGACCCCCCGCCACCTCCCTGTTCTCTCGGTTTTTTATAATAATGCTGGGCAGCTATACATAAATTATTAAGTTGAGTTATTAATTGTTCGCGGTTTGAAGTTTGGAGATAATAAATCACAAGATTATAGCTGATATAAACTGTAATTCCAATAACTATTATACTCAATACAATTAAAAGTAATTGTTGAATTCCCATTATTTCTAATGTAAATATTAAATCTTCTTGTTATGATATAAATAAAAAATATTTACTTCAAGCAAAGAATTATAATTGCTGAATAATTAGTTAAAGGTTAGATTTGCAACCAAATATTTTTATTCATAAATAAAGAATTTTATGGAAAGAAAAACAATTTTAATTACAGGGTCAACTGATGGGATTGGCAAACAAACTGCTATTGAGCTTGCACATCTAGGTCATAAAATAATTATTCACGGAAAAGATAAAAACAGAATTGACAAGACTGTAGAAGAAATTAAAAGACAAACTAACAACAATAATATTGATAGTTTTTTAGCAGATTTTTCCTCATTTAGGCAGGTAAGAAAAATGACCGATGAAATCAAAAATAAATTTGAATGCCTTGATGTATTAATTAACAATGCCGGCATTTATATGAAAGAACGCATATTAACAGAAGATGGTTTTGAAAAAACTTTTCAGATTAATCATCTATCTCACTTTCTATTAACAAATCTTTTAATTGAGCTAATCAAAAAATCTGAACAAGGAAGAATAATCAATGTAAGCTCAATAGCACATCAAAGTGCAGATTTTGATTTAGAAAATCTGAACGGTGAAAAATATTTTTCACCTTATAATGCTTATGCAGTATCCAAATTTGCAAACATTTTATTTACAAAAATGCTGGCAGAAAAGTTGTTCAACACAAATGTAACAGTTAATGCTTTGCATCCTGGAGTAATATCAACAAAACTTTTAAAAGCTGGATTTAATATTTCTGGTGCATCGGTAAAAAAAGGAGCAGAAACATCTGTCTATCTTGCCTTATCGAACGAAGTAAAAAATATAAGTGGAGAATATTTCATTGATAAAAGAATAGAACGTTCTCACCCATTAACTTATGATAAAAAACTTCTCATACAATTCTGGCATACCAGTGCAAAAATGACCGGTTTAGACAATATTATTTAATTGTAGAACGATCTGCCTTGAATTTAACTTCGTATTTTTTTGAATATGTATTTTCAAATAATGATAGACTCACCTTAACACCAGAGCCAGTGATTTTAAAATCACTCACATTAATAGTATCAACTTTCAGACTCTTAGCCCCACATTCAGACAAAAATTTATCGATAGCATTTCTTGCATTTTTTTCTGAATCATACATAAAATCAACTTGTATTTGATAAACACCTTCCTGATCGGCAATAAAAGCCATTCTTGAATTTTTTGTTTGATAATAAATACATTCCATTGCTGGATTTGATTTGTCGTGATGAAGTGGCTTGCCAAATTTTTGAATTACTTCTTTTGAATTTTTTCCAATTAATTGGCAGAGAGAAATATCCTGTGAGTAAATAGTTGTTGAAATGGAGAAGAGAACAATTGCTAAAAAACTTAATCCGTTTTTCATAGCAACCTCTTCGTTAAATTTATTCATTAAAATAAATTCTCAATCAAAAAGTAATGACAAAAATCCAAAGCTCTAAAAGTTAAAGAACGATATATTCTCAATGAAATTTTACAACATTTTAGGATTAACTTCAATCCAATTTAAATCTCGATGCGGGTAATAACACCATGAAGTTTTTGATAAGGCAGGTCTAAGAACTGAACAAAATTAGGAGTTATTCTTTTAACTAATGAAAAAATTTTTAAAGTGGCTTTTCTTGTGTGAACATCATCTACACCATAAAACATTACTTTGGGGTCAATTTGTAATTCATTCAATATTTTCATTACATCAACTTTTTCAAGATATCCAATTTGAATTTCTAATCCTGAAAGTCCTTCTGTAATTTCGGGTTCAAATAATTTTTGAGTGCCAAATGGTTTATCCATTGTCGCAATTGAAATCAAAATATTATGTTCATAAATAATATTGCTGCTAATTGTACAATGAACCATGTAAGGAGGAATCATATCTAAATCTTTAGTAAAAAACAAAGCAGTGCCTGGTAAAATATTTCCCTTTGAATAAAGTTGATCAAAGCTTGTAATAAAAGTATCAATTGGCAGCGAACGAAAAGATTTATGAACAGCACGATTGCCTTTTGTCCAAATGCTTATAGTTAAGAAAGGTATCATTGCAATAATTATTGACCAGTAACCACCATGAGGTATCTTATAAAATACTGCAAGTAAGAAGAGCAAATTTACAACAAACACAAATAAAGCTATTAAAACTTTTAATCTAATTTGCTGCCGCTTGAAAATCCATATCATAAAGAATGTGCTTATTGCCATTGTGGTTGTTACTGCAAATCCATAAGCTGCAGCAAGGTTTTGCGATTTTCGAAAAACTAAAATCATTAATACTACAGCAAATAATAATCCCCAGTTTACTGCAGCAATATAAATCTGAGACCTCAAGTGAGTAGATGTATATTTAACACGCATCAAAGGAAAGATGTAAGTACGAATTCCTTGATATACAAGTGAAAACATAGCAGAAATCATAGCCTGGGAAGCAATAATAGTGGCCATTAATGTAAGAATTAGAAATGGTATGTATAAAATTTGTGCTTGAGATTTTATCATTGTAAAAAGGATGTTAAAATTATTGTAATTATGACTATGTTTTAACAAAAATGCCCCTTGACCAAAATAATTTATCACAAGAGCAAGAAATACAAAATACCAGGCTCTTCTAATAGGGTCACGTCCTAAGTGTCCCATATCAGCATAAATTGCTTCGCCTCCTGTTGCACACAATATTACTTCTGATAATACAAAAAAACCCGTTATACCATTATGTGTCATGAATTCTACTGCATAATGAGGGCTAATAGCTGTAATTACAACAGGATTATGCAATAATGATATCATACCTGAAGTAAATAGAGACAAAAACCATAATAACATTATTGGCCCAAATGAAATTGCAACCTTATCTGTCCCTCGTGATTGAACAGAAAACAAAATTATTGTAATGATAATTGTAATTAGAACTATAGTATTTTGATCAATATGACCAATTCCAGGAATCAATTCTAAACCTTCTACTGCAGAAAGAATACTGATTGCAGGTGTAATTACACCATCTCCCATTAAAAGAGAAATACCTATATAGCCAAGAAAAGTAATAAAAATTATTGATCTTCCTTTTTTGACAATGCTGCGAAGAATTTCTTTCAATACAATTATACCACCTTCCCCTTTAGAACTTAAACTCATAGCGAGGAATGTATACTCAATTGTTACAAGCACTATCAAAGTCCAAAAAACTAGAGATAGAATTCCCAAAACATTTTGATATGTTGGGGGTGTAAGAAGGAAAATTACTGTAAGAGTATAAATTGGACTTGTACCGATATCACCAAATACAAGTCCCATTGCTTTTAATATCTCAAGGATATTTTTAAACTTGTCAGAATTATTTTTCACTATATGATAATATTTCTCTTTATAAAAATAGCAAGAATTTATTTCTAAACTATAATGTCATTATTAAATTATTTTATTGGTTTATATTCTAAATGGAAATGAAAGTCTGGAAATTTCTTTGGCAAACGGGTTAATTTATATGTCATAATTCCTATTGAAATTCTATCAAGCCAAGACGACATTGGCCAACCGAAGTGAATATGTATTTGTTTTTCGTTATGAAGTTCATAGTAAATTGTTTCGAGTAAACCATATATCATATCTATCAGACTTGTACGGTCTTGTAAAGAAATCCAATAATTACTTGTGTATTTATTTTCAGGTTTTTCAGTTCGTGGCGAATAAAAAAAGATACTTAGCTCATTTCGTGATGTGTTTACATTATTATCTTCTTGAGGGCGTTTAAAATAAATATGTACAATTTCTTCTGGAATTTCAGCTATTCTAAATACTATATCCATTGGTGAATCTGAAAGTCTTCTTCGAGGAATTTCTGGAGCGCGGGTTTTTGAAATTTTTATTCCTGCTAAGAGTACAAATGTTGAAATAACAAGCCATAACAACGTTCCATATGGACGATGAACAACTATATATATAAAAGTACTGAGAAGAATAATAAATAAAATCAGTGTGCCCAATCTTGATGTATGTGCAGTAATTTCTTTTCTGCCATAAGAATAGCGATACTTCAGTAATGAACCAGTATTGATACAAAAACTTGCAACTAAACCTACAGCATACATTTCTGCCAATATTGCTTGACTTCCACTTGTAACAATTAATATCAGAGTATAAAAAGCAGCATTAATAATATGAATTCTATACAAGGCTTGTCTTTTGTTTAATTTTATTAACCAAGCATAATTATATTTTTCAGCAATCTTTTCAATTAATTCTGCCGAAGCTACCATAGCCGTATTTACTGCCATTATAAGAGTTACTGAGGCCATAATACTTACAACCACACCAAAAAAGTGACCATTTGTTATACTTGCAAAAGTTGGAATTAAATCTGTTTCGTGCTTTAAAACTGGAACTTTAGATGTTAATGCAAAGA
Organism: Melioribacter sp.; assembly: GCA_029907415.1. Classification (GTDB taxonomy): domain Bacteria; phylum Bacteroidota; class Ignavibacteria; order Ignavibacteriales; family Melioribacteraceae; genus Rosettibacter; species Rosettibacter primus. The sequence goes on along the minus strand of JARYLX010000019.1, from coordinate 12,513 downwards.
GAGCAATTAGAGGAGTAACAATACCTACTGTAAAGGCAAGAAACAAATAAGCTTTTCTGATGTCATGCCAGCTTTTGACTAAAGAAGCAGTTTGAAGAACCGATTCGATTCCTGAATATGCAAGAATACAACTACCAACACCTATTATAAGATTTGAGTATGAATGAAAAATACTGCCGCTTGTAAAATCTCCCGTAAATTGTTTAAGTCCATTTCTCAAAGTTTCGAGTGATGTATTATCAAAGTTGAATAAACCTCCCAAAAGTAAATTAATTAAAACAAAAGCTGCAAAGATAAAAATTCCAAAAGTAAATTTGGCATTCTCTCGAATTCCTAATATGTTAATAGCTGCGATAAACCAAACAACAAAAAACATGATTATATATTTTACTTCATAGCCAAATCCTAAAAATGTAGTACCATTCTCTACAGCGCTAACAGTAGAAATTGTTGCAGTAAGTGTATAATCAACTAGAATAGAAGAAATGGCAACAAAAGATACCGTAGGACCAAGCGATAAATAAGAAAAAGAAAATACTCCGCCTCCTCTCATACCATGTTTTTCAAGTATCTCTGAAATTTCAACCATCCTCGTTGAAAGGAATCTTATTAACAAAGAAGTAAGAGCAATATAAACGATAGCTTTCATTCCAATAAATCTGAATGCTTCAAATGGAGCATAATAAATTGAAGTCAATTCATCCATCAAAGTTATTATACCTACAGCAAGCCAGGTAAGCCACCACTTGCCTCCTTCAAAAAATGAAAGTAGATTTTTCTTTCTTATCAAATAAATGAATGTTGCAATCAAAATAAAGTTCATTAATAAACTAATAAACATGTTCATCGTTTCAATTCTTAACAAAATTATAAATGTTGTTTTTGGGGAAGAAGGGTTATAGTCCCCTTCAAGATTGTGGTTTGATTAAGCCTGTGGTAACATAATAAAATACAAGAGTTACCTTCTGTATCTGTATTATTTTTTGATGATTCTATGAAAGTCACTGTTATTATGAAGTTTTACAACTTCCGAATATTATCCAAAAATCATATCGTAAACCAGATAACCAAGAATGTATAACACACTAATACCTAAGATTCCCATTAAAAAGTAAAATGCAAAATCATGAAGTTTCTTTTTTTCCTGTATTTGTTCCATAATTTGTCCTTATTCAAAAAATTTCTAAAAAAAGCACTGCAATACATAGCATTTTATTAAAAAAAATCCAAATCAAATTTTGCGAATAATTAAAAAAGTTCAAAACATAATAAAGCCAAATGATTTTAATGATAACAAATTGCTCTTGCTTCTTAAATTAAAGCAAGAGCAATTCTTAAAAAAGATTAAAATAAATCATCAATTGACAAATATCTTTCGCCTGTATCGTAATTGAAAGTCAGTATTCTTTTTCCTTCTGGTATCTCACTTAATTTTTTATTTACAGCGGCAAGAGATGCACCTGAAGAAATTCCTACAAATAATCCTTCATCTTTTGCTGCGCGGCGTGCAAATTCGAATGCTTCTTCTTTTGTAATTTGAATTACTCCATCTATCAACGATGTATCAAATATTTTAGGGATAAAACCGGCTCCAATACCCTGAATTGGATGCGGACCGGGTTGTCCTCCGGAAATAACAGGCGAAGCTGCTGGTTCGACTGCAAAAACTTTAATGTGCGGAAATTTTTCCTTTAGTACTTTTGCTACTCCTGTAATATGTCCACCCGTACCAACTCCAGTAATTAAATAATCAAAACCATCGGGGAAATCATTTAAAATTTCCTGAGCAGTTGTTTTAATATGAATATCAACATTAGAAGGGTTCTCAAATTGTTGTGGTATCCATACTTTTGGATTATTAGCAGCAATTTCCTGAGCTTTTGCAATTGCACCTTTCATCCCAAGTTCTCGTGGTGTTAATTCAAATTCAGCTCCAAATGCTGCCATAATTTTTCTTCTTTCAATTGACATTGATTCTGGCATAACAAGAATTAACTTGTAACCTTTTACAGCAGCAACCATTGCCAGTCCAATTCCAGTATTTCCAGATGTAGGTTCTACAATTATACTGTCGGGTTTTAAGATTCCTTTCATTTCTGCATCTTCAATCATTGAAAGAGCAATTCTATCCTTAATACTCGCTCCAGGATTAGATCTCTCCAATTTGACCCATACCTCATGTTTATTACCAAAAAGTTTATTTATTCTAAGGTGAGGCGTATTTCCAATTAATTCAAGAACATTTTGTGCTTTCATTATATTTCTCCTGTTTTTATTAAATGACAAAGTCTAATGTATTTTCAAATTCTTTTGTTCTTCTTACTCGCACTTCACTTTTGTTATAGACAATTGAATTAGGTGGAATACTTTGAGTTATCCATGAATTTCCACCAATTATGCTGTTACTGCCTATAACTGTATTGCCACCCAGAATTACTGCTTGAGAATAAATTACAACATCATCTTCAATTGTAGGATGACGTTTTGTTTGAGCTAAACTTTTATCGACACTTAATGCACCAAGAGTAACACCTTGATAAAGTTTAACATTTTTTCCAATTACTGTAGTTTCCCCAATTACTATTCCAGTTCCGTGATCAATGAAAAATGGTGAATCAATAGTTGCTCCTGGGTGTATATCAATTCCAGTAATTTGATGCGCATGTTCGGTCAAAATTCTAGGTATAATAGGAACTTTTAATAAATAGAGTTCATGAGCAATTCTATAAATTACAATTGCCATAAAACCAGGATAAGCTAATATTACTTCATCAACACTTTCTGCAGCTGGGTCTCCCTGGTAAATAAATTCTGCATCTGCCCAGAGCATACTATGTATATTAGGAAGTTTTAAAATGAATTTTTCTGCTGCTTCTTCGACATTTTCAGGGGCTAACCCATTCAATAACTTAATCAATTGAATTAAATCTCTCTTTAGAAGTTGAAGTTTTGAAATAATATCTTCTTCTGTGTAATAAACTTTATTTGAAAAGTGAGGGAATAAAAAATCAATTAATCCATTAAGATACTCTATTGCTTCTGTCTTTAACGACGCAGTGCAAAAATGTGTTTGCCTTTTTGTTAACAGTTCTTCAGCAAAACTAATTAGATTATTCCTGTTTAAAGTTCCCATTTTCATTCCTCTTAAAAAATTAAAAAATTATTAAAAAAGAATTGAAGGCTGATAATGAAATCAGCAACAATATAGTAATAAGAAGCAACAGATGCAGCTATGATGATATGAAGTATCTGAGATGGTATTGTTAGTGTTTAATAAAAGAATTTTCATCTTAGAAAATTTTCTTAATTGCATATGCAAAAATGCATTTCTAATAAAAAAAGTTCAACATTGAAAAAATAAAAAAAGCGGCTCAATTAAAGCCGCTCAGTTGTAGCAAATAAATCTTTATTATTTGACAACTTTTACATCTTGAGCCTGGGGTCCTTTTGGTCCTTCTCCAACAGTAAATTCAACCTTTTGACCCTTCTCAAGGCTTTTGTATCCTTCAGCTTGAATTGAAGAGAAATGAACGAATACATCACCGCCTTGACTGCGCTCAATAAAACCGTAACCCTTTGCAGCATTAAACCACTTTACGGTTCCGTTTTCACGCTCTGCCATTTGTAAAACTCCTTTAAAAATGTTACTGATACTGCTGCAAAGCAGAACACTCAAATAGATTTTATTGCCCCCGGCAAAAAATATATCAGAGCATCTGCTCTACACTGCTAAGTTAATAAATAAAATTTGTAAAACAAAAAAATCTTTGAGTGTTTATTGAGTCCCTTTAAGCATAAAGGCAATTTGTGCTGCCTGTTTTTGATTATATTCAAATGCAATTCGTTTGTAATTGATAAGGTCAATTATAGTTCCAATTAAACATATACCCCCAGTAAGTAAATACAAAATTCCCATACCTATCTGGTCAGTAAGAAATCTTTGAACTCCTGCAATCCCAAGAAAACCTACAAGTGTTACAAGTAAAATTGTTTGTGGATCTCTTCTTCTTGCACGATAAATATTTGCGAATTGCTGTGCCTCTTTGTCGTCATAATTTTTAATTAGGTTAGCAATGTAAATTTGTTCTTCACCCATTATTTCAGGCATTAATTCATATACGTTCGGCATAAATTCTCCTTTTGATTAAAATTATTAATTGTTCTTTTAATTAAAATAATTATTCTGTATGATATTAATATTAAAGCTGATATTCCAAGCGGGTGAGTATGTAATGAATTTATGAAATCCAGATGATAAATAAATGAAATCGATTTTCCCAAACCACAACCAGGACAAAAATTAATACCGATATTATGAAATGGGCATAGTGTAAAATGTTGTTCTTTATATGGATTTATAAATATTAAATATATGAGTCCAGATAACCAGAATATTCCTTCCCACTCAATTTTTCTTATACAATCTTTCAGAAATAGTTTATTATTCATTTAACTACAGTATTAATTGTTTGCCACATTAGTCGTTTTAAATTGAATTTCGTTTTGTGTGAATATTTTTTATTCACACAAGTAAATAATTTTATTTCCTCAAATAGATATTTTCAATTACATCAACTTTCACATTATCATAATTTACTATGCTCAGTTTATTAATCTCGCCTACTATTTCAAGATTTCTTGAATTTATTTCATCAGCAATTTTTTTACAGAATTTTGCATCAATATTATTTGCTATTCCGATATGAGGAATGAAAGGTATGTCAAGTCGAAGATGTTTTTCAATTGGGCCTGTATAAAGTGCATCGTGGAGTTTTACAAAAATTCTATAACCTTCTTCTGGAATTAAAAACACATCTGTATAATCACTGAATGAATCTTTCACTATTTGGGCACATCGTATTACGAAATAAAACACCCCAAATTTTTTCGAGACCGTTTTTACGTGCCTGCTCAGTTCATCTGCAGAAATACCTAACAATGGAAAGACTAATGTAAAATGCGGTTCGACAATATTATAATATCGTTCATCATATTTTTCTCTAATGGATTGAATCCATTTATAATCTTTTTGATCAATCCCGGGAAATGCTAATACTAAAAGTGACATTTTTATATAAGATATCTTTCTTTAATTACATTACAATGATGAAGTGCATGTCCGGCAATTATATAAGCTAATGCTCTCACTGTAATATTTTGCCCGTTAATAATTCCTGTTCTCGAATACATTTCTTCTTTCATTCCTTTCAACATCAAAATTGTAGATTTTCTCAAAAGTATAAATTCATTAAGAATATCTTTTAATTTAAGAGAGGAATAATTTGATTCTTCTATAAATAAATTTTCATCAAATGTAACAAGTTGATTTGGGTCGTTTCGAGATACTCTTAATATTCTGCATGAATAAATTCTTTCACTATCAATAAGATGACCAAGCACTTCTTTTATGCTCCATTTCTTTTCTGCGTATCGAAAATTAGATTTTTCTTCGTCAATTGAATTGAAAAGATTTTCTACTTCCTGTAATTGTGTTTCCAGTATTTCTAAAATATTTTCAGAATCAATTAAATCTACATATTGCTTATAATAAGTCGGATATTCATTTGTATCAGGCTTCATAATTTCTTGACCTCCTTTTAAATTTCATTTAGCCGAAAATTAAAACTTAGGCAAAAAATATCCTTTACTTGCAAGATAAGATTTATGTATTTCTATTAAATCTTTTATTGCTTCAATACAAATTACTTTTGTAATACCAGTTCTTAATATTTGTTCTCTTTCAACATAAAGTTCTCCTTTATATGGCATCATTGGATTAAAGTCGAGATTTCTATCTTTAGTCAAAGGATGAACAGTATATTGAAAATCTGCTGGTACAGATTTAACGAGACCAACAAGTTCAAAGTTTGGAGCACCATCACGAATGGCTAATACAATTCCACCGCTTGAACCTCTGTTAAATACTGCATCAATCAAAAATGTATTTTTTTCTTTGCTTGAAATACTTACCAGAGCTTTTGTAACCATCTTTAAATTCATTGGATAACTAAAAACATAAACAAAATTTCCCCATTCAAGCTCCGAAGATTTTCCCCATGGATAATTAAATACAGAAACATTCAGTAATTCTGTTTGCAATATTTTTTTGCCCAGCAGAGCCACATCAATATTTTTGTCTATCAATACAATTTCAAGTTCACTACCCGATGGCAAATCAGGAATATAATTAGTTTGACGAGTTTTAATCGAAATACTTTGAACAAAATTTGAAGTGCTTCCATCCTGATTAATGAAATAAGAAATTAATGTATCTTCAAATGAAACCACATGAGCTACTGTAAGAAAAAGTATTTTATCCTGACCTTTATAAATTAAAGTTGCAGTTCCAGAAGCTGTTCTATTGAAATAAACTTTTTGAACGGCTTTTCTTTCGATATCAATTTTTTTTAATTCTTCAACAGTTATAAAAGAACTTGAATCAAAAACATAACTTGTATAAAAAGCTATGCTGTTAATTAATCTGATGCAATCACTAATCTCTTCGAGCTGTTTAGATGCATTTGTGTAAGGGAATTCACTGTCGTATCTGCCATCTGCTACAGGAGAATTTATTCTTTCAAAAATTGACCTTGACGAACAAGATGTAAATACAAAAGCCAGAAGAATCAAAATAATATTTAATAATTCAGGTCTCACTTTATCCAAAGGATGAAAATTTCTCGAAGTGATAATAAATAATCTTATAGAAAAATAATAGTCCCGTAAACAACTCCATATTCATATCTAAAACTAAGATTGCTTTTTACAAAAACAAATTTATTAGTTTATTCTTAATACTTCATATAAGTTTATTTATGTGATATAAAAAATTAATACAATTTGATTTTATCAATTTCTTAAGGGTTCAATCCTGTGTGACATTCAACGCACAGCATTTTTTTCCATTTATCGCCAACATCATTTCCAGGATGTCTAAACTCAAGTTCTGAATTTATAGAAGCAATCTGCAAATTATTTGAGGGTCCCTGTGAATTAATTGTATGACATAAATTACAATCCTTTTTAATTACTTTCCCCTCACTTGACTTATGATTATCATTGTGACATCTAAAGCAACCAATAAATTCAAGATGACCAATGTTATTTGGATAGACATCCCATCTAACTTTCATTTCAGGAAAAATATTTTTCTTAAACCCTTCCTGTATTCCTTTAATTGCTTTATCTATCATTTCTTTTTTTGTTGTATATATTTCCGGATAATTATCTTTATAAAATGTATTAATATAATGTGATATTTCTTTCATTGCGGAATCTGTCGAAGAAAAATTATTACTCAAAACATCCATAGCAGCAAATTTTATTTGAGGAAGTTCACGTGGAATAACATTAGCTGTAATTGCATCATTTATAAAAATTGCTGGTGGTTTATAATTATGTGATGGGCGATTATGGCAGTCCATGCAATCCATCACTCTTGTTTCTAATGAATCTAAAATTCTTTTATCAATTTTTCCTTTTCCATCTTCATAAACAAAAACTTCTCCTGTTTTAAGATTAGTATATTTTACCCATGGAATTTTTTCGCGTTTAGAATCAAGTGCTTTATATTCGATTTTAATATTTGGATTGATATGCCAGTGAATACCTTCTTCCAGACCAAGAGCACTAACCTGAGAACCAATTTTCATTGTCAATGTTATATCCCATTCAGTATTGTTCTTATCATTCAAATAATGCTTTTCAACTCTCAGCTTTCTTGAATAAAACTTTTGAGGCCAATGACATTCTTCACATGTTTCTCTTGCCGGTCTTAAATTTTTTATTGGTGTTTCAATTGGTTTGGGTACTGTTCCGAGAGTTACTGCATAAACCTGATATAATCCGGACAATTTAGAACGAACATACCAGCTTGCACCTGTGCCGACATGACATTCAACGCATGCAACTCTTGCATGTGGTGAATTCTGATATGCAGTATATTCGGGTTTCATTACAGAGTGGCACAATTTACCACAAAATTCAACTGACTCGGTAAAATGAAATGCTTCATAACTTCCTACTGCAGAAGCAAGGAGAAAAATTGAGGTGCCAACAGAAAAAATTACAAATGCATTTCTATGTCGTATATCATTAAAATCAATTACAGGCCATTCTTTTTTATCCTTTTGAATATTTAATCTTTCCCTTCTAACTTTTACCCACATGCCAACAGGAATTAATATCAAACCAAAAATTAAAACTGCAGGCAAGGCAATATATATTACCAGACCAAGATATGAATTATCCTTCCCAAAAATCGAACTAACTACAAATAAAAATACTATCATAAAAAAACTTATAAGAGCAATTGTAGCTCCAACCAAAGATATCCAGTTTTGCGTTGAGTGTGGTAATTTTATTTTCATATTTTTCTCTCGATTTATAATCTTAATATACTGTTAAATTAAGAAATGATATTATCATAAGAAAAATATTTTATTAAAAATAAAGTTGCTAAATTGTATAATTAAAAGAGATTAAAAACTTCACTGATGGGAAAATACTTTTTGAATAATAATTATGAAATAATTATAGCCCTTGTTTCTGTATTTCTTACTGTCTTTTTATTCATAGCATTTAACGTTGTAAAACGAAGAAAAAAAATTGAGCAGGATTTGAGCATCAGACTTGAGCAATTGAACATTTTAAATGAAAATTTGATGGAAGAAATTCGTATGAGAAAAGAAGCAGAAGAGAAATTAATTAAATATACTGTAGAACTAAAAAATATTAATGCTGCAAAGGATAGATTTTACTCAGTTATTTCTCACGATTTGAAAAATCCTTTTCAAGGACTACTAAGTTATGCTGATTTACTCTACGAAGAATTTGATTCGCTCCCAGATGACACAAAAAAAGAAATTGTTAAAGGAATAAGAAATCAATCAAAAAAAATTTATGAACTATTAATAAATCTGCTTGAATGGACAAAATTGCAATCGGATAAAATTATAATTGAACCAATAAAAATTAATCTTCGCAATAAAGTTAATGAAATACTTAATCTTCATGGTGCAAGTGCTACAATAAAAAATATTAAATTGAAAAATGAAATAGATTCAAATGCTATTATTTTTGTTGATGAATACATTTTAAATACTGTTTTGAACAATTTAATCAGCAATGCCATTAAATTTACAGAAGAAGGAGGAACTGTAACCATCAATTCTCTTTTCAGTTCTGATGGAGTTGAAATTACTGTGCAGGATACAGGAATTGGAATTTCTTCTGATGACATTCAAAAATTATTCAAACCTGATACTCATTTCTCAACAAAAGGGACTTATTCTGAAAGTGGAACAGGTCTGGGTTTACTCTTATGCAAAGAAATGATTGAGAAACATGGCGGCAATATTTCTGTTGAAAGCAAATTAAATGAGGGAAGTATATTTAAAGTCTTCTTCCCAAAAAAATAAAAATTGATTTTAACCAAAAATGAAAAAAACTCTGAAATATTTTGCACTTAACAAACCTTATGGTGTCCTTTCACAGTTTACAGACAAACATGGAAGAAGAACATTAAAATCGCTTTATAATTTCCCTAAAGATGTTTATCCCGTTGGAAGATTAGATATGGACAGTGAAGGATTATTGCTTTTAACTAATGATAAATTTTTAACCAATTACTTATTAAATCCCAAAAACAAACACGAAAAAGAATATTTTGTTCAGGTCGAGGGAATTCCAACATCAGAATCACTTCAAAAACTTAGAGATGGTGTAGAAATAGAAGGCAAAAAAACTCTTCCTGCAAAAGTAAAAATAATAGAAGAACCTGACTTCCCTCCAAGAATTCCTCCAATTAGAGAAAGAAAAAATATTCCAACATCATGGATTAGCATTACATTAATTGAAGGCAGAAATAGACAGGTTAGAAAAATGACTGCTGCTGTTGGATTTCCTACATTGCGTCTTGTTCGAGTTAGAATAAAAAATATTTTGCTTGGAGACTTAAAATTTGGTGAAGTAAGAGAATTAACTAAAAACGAAATTGAAGGGTTGTTCAAATAATCTTGAGGCTGTCTCATCAGTTCAATTATATATGTTATTAGTAAAGGAAAAACAAAATCTTAAATGCAGTTATCAATTTTAGCTATAACATTTTCATATTCTGAACTTTTGAAACAACCCCAAGATTTTATAAATCTTTTCAAGAAAAAAATTTATAACCTGAAATTACATCCCAGATAAAAGGTTCTGCCCAATGTTCCGTAATACAATACTTCTTCATAATCTTTATTAAATAAATTTTCTATTTTTCCATAAATATCAACATTATTTAACAATTTATATGTTGCCGAAACATTTACAACAGAATAATCACTCATTGTTACTCTTTTTGCAGGATAGAACGAAAAATCTTTGTCATCTCGTTTACCGACATATTTTAATGATGAACTCAATAAAATTTTATCATTCAATCGATATCCAATGCTCAAATAAAACTGATGTTTTGGTCGTCTCAGCAATTGCTGATTATAATCACTGCTGTTTTTGTATTCATCTTTAGTTTCGTTATAAGTATAATTTACATTAAATGAAATTCCATTTAAATCTGATAAAGTTGAATAAATTTCTAATCCCTTTGAAGAAGCTTTTGCAATATTAACAGTTTTAAAATTCGCATCATATCCAAACATGTCGGTTAAATTTAGATTGAAATATGTTATACCAAAAGAAAATTTACTATTCATTAAAAATTGTTCAATACCGAACTCCCAGCCTCTGCTTTTCTCAGGTTTTAAATCTGGATTACCAAAAAGAGGGTCAAACAAATAATACAACGAAGGAGCTTTAAAACCAGAACCATAACTCATCTTCAATTTTGTATTTGTTGAATGAAAATAATAAGCAGGTGCAAATCTGAAAGTAGTGATAGTTCCATATTTTTCATTCTTATCAATGCGAATTCCTATTGATGTGAATAAAGAATTTGCAAGATTAAATTGGTTTTGAAAATAAATTCCAGTTGTGCGTATTGATTTTTCAGGGAATACACTCTCATAAGGTCCCCAATCCGATGTGCTAAAATAACTTGTGTTTGCTTTTTCTAATTCTGATTCAATTCCAATTGTTATCAAATTATTTTTGATAAAATAAAAATTATTTTGCCAGCCAAATCTTATTCTCTCTGAGTGATTATAGCTATTAGATGAAGAATTAGGTCTTATCTCATCAACATCATCTTTTGTTTTGGCTGTTCTTTTAACAAATGCGGCAGAAATAAACTGTTCCCACATTTTATCGAACAAATAATTTTTCAGTTCAGCTTTATATAACTGTTCTTCAACATTGTAATTATAATTCGGGTCATCGCCATTTTTTTCGTTGTGGTCCAAGTCAGTTTTTAACTTCGAGTATTTATAAAGAAGATTTATTCCCAAATTTTCGAGGAAGTTAAAATTGAGTTTTGATGTTAGAGAATTATTATCGAATCCATCGCTTTCAGAATTTCCATATTTTGAATTGCTTGCAGAAATTCCTTTGCTTCCTATTTTAGCAGCAGAAATATAATAATCAATAATTCCATAATTTCCATTTAACGAAGCATTTCCTTTATAAAATGAATTTGAGCCTCCTTCAAGTGAAAGAGAATAATTTTTATTTTTATTTAATCCTTTTGTAATAATATTAATTACACCTGCGATGGCATCTGAGCCATAAAGTGTACTTTGTGGACCTCTAACAATTTCAATTTTCTCAATATCAGATGTATTTAATATTGAAAAGTCAAAAGCATTATTTGGAGAAGAAGCATCGTTAACTTTAACTCCATCAATAAATACAAGAGTATGATTAGAATTTGCTCCTCTCATAAAAAGATTAGCAATTTTTCCCTGACCACCCTGCTGAATTATTGATAATCCAGGAACTTCTCTTAAAACATCAACAACTGTGTTATAATGTTTTTGAGAGATTTCTTCTGATGTTATAACTGTAACTGAAGTTGCAATTGAGTAATAAGGTGTTTCAGTTCTGTTGGCTGTAACTACAACTTCCGATAAAGTTGTTTTAAGAGTATCAGTTTGTGCAAATACAAAAAGACTATAAAAAAATAGAATGATGAATAAAAAATTTTTCATAGAAGTTACTCCTTTTTTGTTAAACAAATTTTAGTTGTTAAAAAGTTGTAACTTCGTGGGTTGATAAGTTTGAATGATATTACGATATGTTAACTCGTAAATCAAACCTCACCCGCGAAGGTTGATTTATTAAACTGGAACTTGCGGCAGGTCTCCTGGCTTGAGATATCGTTTAACGCCTTCCCACCTTCCTCTGCAGGCAGTGGCATAATGTTAAACGACTTTTACATCTCTCACAGTTGCGGGGCAGCACCGGACTTTCACCGGTTTCCCTATTAAGTCCTAACGGACACCGCAAACTTTATAGAACGACATTTCTAAGATATAAAATATTTTCGTTTATCTAAAAAAATTTTTTGATGACAATTTTTTGTACTTACAAAACTAATCTAAAAGCCTATTAACAAAGATTGATTTCGAATTTTTA
>JARYLX010000199.1 GCA_029907415.1 Melioribacter sp. | reverse complement strand
AAAAAATCCATCCAAAGTTTGAAAATGATATTTATAATTTGTTCAATCCACGAACAAGTATTAATAACAAAAAATCTGCTGGAAGCACTTCCCCAAAAGAAATTGAAAAACAGATAAAGAATTGGAAAAAAGTATTGTAATTGATATGTCATTCCCATGAAAACAGGAATCTGTTTTTAACATTTTAGATTCTCATTTCACAGGAATGACATATTAAATAAACTAATTGAAATATTTTATTTATTATTATTCCCATTTTCAAGAAGGTTATCAAGATAAAGTTCATAAGCTCCCAAATCTAAAAATCCATTACCAGAAAGATTGAACAAAATTGTTTTTGCTTCTCCTGTTTCTTTACACTTTAATGCCTGTTCAATTGCTTCTTTTACAGCATGTGAACTTTCAGGAGCTGGAACAATCCCTTCACATTGAGCAAACAATTGTGCAGCTTTGAAAACTTCTTGTTGTTCATAAGCTTTAGCACTGATTGCACCAATATTATAAAGTAATGAAATTGAAGGAGCCATTCCGTGATAGCGTAAGCCACCAGCATGAATTTTAGGAGGAATAAAATCATGTCCAAGTGTGTACATTTTAATAAGCGGTGTTAATCCTGCTTCGTCACCAAAATCGTAATCAAATTTTCCTTTTGTAAGAGATGGACATGAAGCTGGTTCAACAGCAATTACTTCAAGATTCTTTTTCGAACCATTTAATTTATCGCGAAGAAATGGAAAAGCTATTCCTGCAAAATTACTTCCCCCGCCTACACATCCAATTACAATGTCAGGGTATTCGTCAATCATTTCCATTTGTATGCGTGCTTCTTCACCAATAATTGTTTGATGTAACAACACATGATTTAATACACTGCCGAGGCTGTAATTTGTATCATCTCTTTGAACTGCAACTTCAATTGCTTCGCTTATTGCAATACCAAGTGAACCTGGTGAATCCGGATCTTTTTCAAGAACTTTTCTTCCTGCATTTGTTAAGTCAGTTGGGCTTGCGTGCACAGTTGCGCCAAATAATCTCATAAAAGTTTTTCGATAAGGTTTTTGATTGTAGCTTACTTTAACCATGAATACTTCACATTCCAATCCAAAATGTTTACAAGCCATTGCAAGTGCACTCCCCCATTGACCTGCTCCAGTTTCAGTTACGAGTTTTTTGATACCTGCTTTTTTGTTGTAATATGCTTGTGCGTATGATGTGTTAGTTTTATGGCTTCCAGTTGGATTAGCACCTTCATATTTGAAATAAATTTTTGCTGGAGTTTTAAGTTCATTTTCTAAATTTGCAGCTCTGATTAAAGGGGTCGGGCGGCTTAATCGATATAAATCTCGTACTTCGTCGGGTATTTCAATAAATCTTTCCTGAGACACTTCTTGCAGAATTAAATCCATCGGGAAAATTGCAGAAAGTTCTTGTGGAGTTGCAGGTTGTTTTGTTGCAGGATTTAATGGCGGCTCCATTGGAACGGGTAAGTCAGCTAAAATATTGTAATAATGGGTTGGCATTTGGGATTGTTCAAGAAAAACAATTTTGTTTTCTGACATTTTTTAACCTCCTTGATTTTTATAACTTGTCAATTAATTTAAAAAATTTTAAAACAAAAAAGCCGTGAACGGTTCTACCATCCACGGCTCTTCTTCAAAAAATTTATAGTCCTAGGACGGTAGAGAAAAACTTCTCCACCACCAGTTATTTGCAATATTTATGTTCTTAAATTTCATGGTTCAAAAGTAATTTTTGAATTTTGTTTTGTCAAGAAAAAATTTATATAGCTGATTAATTTTATATTCCTATTAAGTGAATAAGAATAATTAGTATTTTGTTTTCATAAAATATAATCTTGATATTAAGTTTATCAAAATATTAGATTGTATTGTAGAAAATTTAGCATATGAAATTTTATAAATGATTAGGTTATTGTAAAATGATAGTATCTTGCTCTAAAATTGTTAGTGAGGTAGAAGCCAACTTAGATAGAAAAAATAAAATAATTGATGAAAGTTGGGACTTCAAAAAAGCAAATACAAAAGAATACACTCACTGCTTTCACGCATATCCGGCAATGATGATTCCTCAAGTAGCACGACGACTTATAGAAAATTTTGGCAAAAATGCTAAAGTTTTATTTGACCCTTACTGTGGGACGGGAACATCTTTGGTTGAAGCAAATCTTTTTGGTATCAATGCAATTGGTACTGATATTAATCCATTAGCAAGATTAATAGCAAAAACCAAAACAACTGTAATTAATATTAATGAATTAGACTCAATTATTAATGATTTCACTGATTATATTTTTTCTATTAATTTTGGTGCAGAAAGAGTTAAGTCCGTTATCATCCCTCAAGTTAAGAATATGGATTATTGGTTTTCAAAAAATGTTCAACTAAAATTAGGAATTATCCTTGGATTTATTGAGAATATAAGTGATGCAAAAATTCAAAACTTTTTCAAAGTTGCTTTTAGTGAAACAGTTCGAGAAACTTCATTTGTTAAACAAGGAGAATTTAAGTTAGTAAAAGACAAAAATCTAAAAGAAAATGATGATAAAGATGTTTTTGGGACAATGATTGCAAAACTTACAAGAAATAAAACAGGTCTTTTGGAGTTTATTAATGCACATAAAAACAACTCGTTTACAGAAGTTTACGATTTTAATACAGTTTATAAAATTCCAGAAGACATAATTAAATCTAACAGCATTGATATTATTGTTACATCACCGCCGTATGGAGATTCAAGGACAACAGTTGCATATGGGCAATATTCTCGTTTTTCAAATGAATGGCTTGGTTTTAACAAAGCAAATCAAATTGATAAAATGTTGATGGGCGGTGAGAAAAGAAAAAATGCTCATATTTTTAAGAGTGATATATTAAATGATGTAATTAATGAAATTCAGAAAAAAGATAAAGAGCGTGCAAGAGATGTAATTTCTTTTTATGAAGATTATGAAAAATCAATTAATAATATTTCTGCAACAGTAAAACCAAGTGGATTTGTTTGTTATGTTGTAGGCAATAGAACAGTAAAAGGTGT
Source organism: Melioribacter sp. (assembly GCA_029907415.1). Lineage (GTDB taxonomy): Bacteria > Bacteroidota > Ignavibacteria > Ignavibacteriales > Melioribacteraceae > Rosettibacter > Rosettibacter primus. The sequence goes on along the minus strand of JARYLX010000199.1, from coordinate 2,687 downwards.
AAATATTCCTACCGATGAAATTACAGCAGAATTATTTGAATCAAATGGTTTTACTCACATCGAAACAATTGTTAGAAATATTCCCAATAAAAGAATGCCGTTAAAAAATAGTCCCACAAATATAATAGGCGAAACATCAACGACTATGAGAAATGAATTCATAGTAATATGTCAGAAAAATTAATATGCAGTTGAAAGAGTTAATCACACGTTTAGAAAATTTGAAACAAAAAGGATTTATAAAAGCTTTGAGAAAAGGTCCCACAGGGATAGGACATCTTCTCGAAAATGAGCTTGGACTTTCAGAAACAAACATAGCAGTTCCCGATATTGGAGGGAGACTTGAATTAAAAGCTACAAGAAGAACGGCAAATTCTTTAATTACTTTATTTACATTTAACAGAGGTGTATGGAAAATAAAACAGAAAGATTTAATTATTAAGTATGGATATAAAGATGAACAAAATAGACAAGCACTTTACAATATTGTAAATGTCAAAACACCAAATACTCAAGGATTTTATTTAATTCCAGACAAAGAAAAACATTTAATTATATTGAAAAATATAAATGAAAAAGAAAACATTGCAGAATGGAGTACTTATGTAATTGCAGGTAAATTCATGACAAAACTTGATAGATTGTTATTGATATTTGCTGATAGTAAATTTGAAAATGATTCAGAATACTTCCATTTTAATGAAGCATATTTACTTGAAAATCCGACACCAGAAAAATTTTTAGATGCATTTGAATGAAACGAGTTAATGGTTGATATACGAATGCATATCAAACAGTCTGGTGGAATTAGAAACCATGGGACAGGTTTTAGAATTTCAGAAAAAAATCTTGTTAGTTTATATTCGAAGATAAAAAAGTTGATGTAATATTTTAATAAAGCGAAAACCTTATCGAACTATTAATATAAATTTTTACCACAAATTTAGTCCCTTCTTTTTTTGTTAAAGTGGTTCCGAGAAAAATTTTCGAAAAATTTTGCTTGACAAGAAAATAATCTTATGTTATTTTGAAACGTTTTTATTAATACAATATCGGTTTATATTATACTGAATTTTTTCATTTGATTTATTTAAAACTACAATTTAGTTTGTAAACAATAATTTTATATGTGAGGGAGGTACCATGCAAAAAAAGATTTACATTTTTCTTCTCGTTATAATTATATCTTTCCCATTACAAACAATTTTTGCACAGGGGAGCGGAAGTGTTAGTGGGAGGATAGTTGATAAAGGAACTGGAGAACCATTAATTGGTGCTAATGTAATGATTGTTAATACCAGTCTTGGTGCAGCAACAGATTATGATGGCAAATTTACAATACATCATATACCAGTTGGAAAGAGAACTTTACAAATTTCATATATTGGTTATCAAACTGAAAAATTAGATATTGAAGTAACCACAAAACATCTCTCTTTGGGGGATGTACCACTTACTCCTACAACTTTTGAATTTGAGGTAGAAGTTACAGCACAGGCAAAGGGTCAACGAGAAGCAATTAATCAACAATTAACATCAAATACTATAAAAAATGTTGTTTCGGCGGAAAGAATTCGCGAACTACCCGATGAAAGTGCTGCTGCAGCTTTGAGCAGATTGCCTGGTATGTCTCTTATGGATGGAGATAAAATTGTTGTTAGAGGAATTCAAGCAAAACAAAATGTAATATTAATGAATGGAATTCAACTTCCTTCTACAAGTATGAATGACCGTTCTGTAAACCTTGGATTCATTTCTTCGAATATGTTATCTGGAATTGAAGTAATTAAAGTTCTTACACCTGATATGGATGCAAATGCTATTGGGGGTGTAGTAAACTTAAGAATTATGGAAGCCCCGGAAAATTTCCGTTTTGATGTTTTGTCTCAAGGAACTTATAACAGACAGGATAGAACTTACGATAATTATAAATTCTGGGTAAGTGCAAGTAATAGATTTTTGAATAATAAACTAGGTGTTTTTGTGCAGGGAAATGCGGACCGCACAAATGCAGGTAACGATTTCACAAATGCCGGATATCAAAAAGGGGTTGATAATTTAGGATATGGTTTTGCTGAATATAGAATGATTGATTTCGCTTTTCAAGATGAAGAAAATATAATAAGTAATATTGGCGGAAGCGTTATTCTTGATTATCAACTGCCAAATGGTAAAGTTGTTTTACAAAATACATTGGCTCATACTTTAAATGATATGGCCAGATATCGTACAGAATTCGATTTTGCTGAAAACAGTTTGTTCTTTACATTAAATAGAGATAAACACAATAAAGAACTCCTTATTAACGCCCTTCAGACAGAGTATAATTTGGGAAATATTAAAGCCGAATTGAGTCTATCACATTCCTATTCAGATAAAAATACTGATGTTAGATATGGTGACCCTGGGACGGAATTTGGTTTCCGCGAAAAATCTGGTCAACCTTTTGTGGATTATGTCGATGGAAATATGGTTTATGTTAATTACGTCAAAGCTAGAGATTATATGACTCCTGATGATGTTTATAAAATTAAACTTGACCCAGATGCCTGGAAGCGTAGTCCTATTTATGGATGGGCAGTCTTGCGTACAGAAGCTTTCAAACAAAATTTGTATACAGCGAAACTCGATTTTACTATTCCGATGAGTCTTGGCAAAATCCTTTCTGGAAAAATTAAACTTGGTGG
>JARYLX010000198.1 GCA_029907415.1 Melioribacter sp. | reverse complement strand
CAAATTTTTTTATTTAACTCATACATTGTATAAAGCAACAAATAATTCTCTCTATTTAAAAGAGAGAAATAAAGGGTGAGTTAAAAACAACAAAACCTCTCTACATTTCCCCAAATTAAATAACTAATATCCCATCATCCCAATATTCCATCATTCCAATATTCCATCATTCCATTATTCCATTATTCCATTATTCCATCTTCCCAATATCCCATCATTCCATTATTCCAATATTCCATTTTCCCATTCTTCCACCATTCCATCCTATAAATAAGTTTTGATACAGCTCCGCCACGTCAGTCACATGGCATAAAATTTATCGAAAAAAAATCGTTAAAACAGTACATATTTTTTAATAATCCACAAAAATATCATCACGCAAGTGGATTAAAATATATACCATCTTAACGGTACTATATTATCAACCCTAAACTTATCAGGAACAAAATGCTGGATTTAATAAGCCCTTACTGCTTTTATGCCCTTTATTTTTTATGCAAGTTACTAATTGCTCATGATAAAATCAATAATACTCTAATTCTAATTTTTTGCTTAACTCTTACAATTATCGAATATTTATAGAATGAATAATCATAAAAAATAATTCCTACCTTTTCATAACTGCAAATTCATTTTACTGCCTCTTTAATTTTCCTAATCCACCACTAAATGTTGCAACCCATAAGTTCCTATTCTTATCTACTGCAATTCCTACTACTTCTCTTCCCGGAATTTTTGAATTAATTGTATTATAAAATAACGCTCCTTCAGGTCTATCATAAAATCTTGTTAATCCATTTTTCGTTCCTACCCAAATCATATCATCATTATCAACATAAATTGTAAGAATTAAATCCGAGGGAACACCATTTAATGTTAATACTTCCCACTGATTCCCATTAAATCTTGTAATACCTCCAGTTGCATTATCCATTAAACTTTGCGAATGAGCAACATAAACATTCCCTCTCTTATCACATTTAATCTCTTTGATTATATCTCCTACATTCTTTGACAGCTTCATATTACTCATGTTATACACTTTCCAGTTTTGACCATCAAAAACTCCTATACCAAAAGTATTTGTGCCTATCCAGATTCGATTGTGAATATCAACTGTAACTGTTGTAACAAAATTTCCAGGTATCTTGGAATTTTTTGTGTTATAAATTTCCCAATTTACTCCATCATATTTTACAAGTCCATTTTCAGTTGCAATCCACACATTATTTGAATTATCAAAAGCAACGGAAGAAACATAACTGCCGGGAAGATAATTTGTATAATTGACCCAGATATTCCCATCATAAGTTTGCAAACCTGCATTAGTTGCTACCCAGAGCTTATTGTTTTTATCAACTGCAAGATAATTTATATTGTCATTTAACAACTGAGAATTTGCTTTATTAAAAGTGTTCCAGTTTTTTCCATCAAATCTGCAAAGTCCTTTGTCTCTTGTTCCAATCCATATAACATTACTTTGATCAACAACAATGTTAGCTAAAAGATTTGAGCTTATTTTAGAATTATTTGTTCTGTAACTTACCCATAAACTTGTATCTTCAAGAGATAAATGAAATAATGTCTGATAACCTCCTCTCACCAATACTGTCCCGCTGTCTGACCTGCATAATTCTTTTGTATATTTTATTTTGTAATAACCAGGGAACAACTTTGTTAAGGTAAAAGGAGTTCTCAAATATGTAAGACTATCATTCAAATAGATATTTGCACCAGATGGGAATGAAGTACAATAAACTCTTCCATAATGACCTGGATTCAAATAATAATTCACAAAAATGGATTCTTGTTTAAATGGCGTAAGAAATCTATATAGTATAGTATCTTTGAATAAATCAAGTTTGAGAGTAATTTTATTCGACCCTTCATCAAGCCATTTGAACAAAGCAGGTGTTCGAAAACCTGTATTTCTGTCATTTAAATAAATTTGTGCATTTGATGGTTTGCTGTCAATAAAAAGAGTTACATTTTTTTGTAATGCTTCTTCTGGTTCATTATTAAAAACTTCTTTTTCACAAGAAATTAATATCATAATTAAAATAAGAATTAAGAATGATGCTATAATTTTTGTATTCATTCTGTTAATCCCGGTATGTATCCAAATGAACGAATATAATCATGCTTAAATCTTATCACCCAATAACTTTTATTATATACTCCAAAGACTCCATAACCTCCTTGAATGTTTGAATAATCTGTTTCATCAAGTTTAACAGAATATGAATCTCTTCCTCGTGCAGTTGAATTATAATAATAACTCAAATTTTCATCCAGCGACAGAACTTCTGCAATACAGCTTAATATTTCATAATTACTTTTAACAGGGTCCCCTTTTGAAATTAATTCCATTGTTTTATTTATTACATCTAAATTAACTGAGTAAATAAAATCACTTGTAGGCTTTGGATAATCCGGAACATATTCACCATTAAATAAAACATAATTAAGCGGAATATCTGCAATCCCTCTTACTTTTTTTCCTTTATCATGTTTGAAATAATAAATTGCAAGTCTTGTAACAAAAACAGGATTTTTTTGATTACTGCTCCATCCAATTTTTATATAATCTTTATTTTTTTCTGGAATAATTGTATCACATTTTTCTTTATTGAACATAATTTCATCTGGAACTACAGAACTCGATTTTAATTTCTTTCCGTTTGGTAAAATTGCTTCAATCTCAACAGTTGAATTTGGCAACGGTTTAAAGTTATTCGTATAATATACTTTATATGGAGTTTTGTATTTATCTCCTTCGGGTCTTTCAATTAATGTATCTTTAAAAACTGCAACAATATCTTTTCCATTCCATATTCTAATTAATGCACCATCAATTGAATGGTCAGTTGAATCAGAATAAGGGTCAAAATTATTTGAAGTATAACTTCTTGTTAACATTGCAATTTGAAAAGTAGTATCTGCTCTAATCACACAATTTAAAACATATTTTTCTTTGAACTCTCCATATGGATTTAGACTCTCATCACATGATAATAAAATTAAACAAAGCAATATGAAAATTTTTTTTCTCATCATAATTCTATTTTAATTGTTGCTGTTGGAAGGAATGGCAACATATTAACACGTTCACCGGTTTCTCTTTTAAAGTAAAAAATATTTTTTCTGTTATATACATTAATAAGATTTATATCAATAATTGCACTTACAAAATTTATTCTGAATTTCTTAGAGAAAGATAAATCCATTCTATGATAATCTGGTAGTCTTCCAAGATTTTGTATTCCAATAATAGTGTAAGGACTTCTCGGGTCTAATTGATACCATGGTATAAAAAGATTATCGAGATATAATTTATCGTAATAACCAAGAATTTGAGTAAAAGGCAATCCCGAACTATATAACCATGTTAGAGTAATTAGCCAATTTCTGCCAGGATTAAATTCTAAAATGAAACTTGCTGAATGTCTTACATCGTATCTCGGATAATACCACTTTCCATCTATTTCTTTATATGCATAAGCAAATGTATATGAAGAAGTAAATTGGAAATAATTGTTCTTATATTTTAATAAAAATTCCAGACCAGATGATTCTCCATTTCCAGAAATAAAATCTGGGTCATTGAATAAAACTTTTTTATCATTTAACAATGGTAAGTTTTTAATCTTCTTAAAATATCCTTCTGCTGTAAGACTTAAATTGTTCGTAAATGATATATCTATCCCTCCGATATAATGAACTGCTGCAGGAGGAATTAAATAAGAAGGCAATATTGTCCAGGGTTCATACAAATTAATTACTTCATTTTCATCTGTAATTGTAATTAGTTCTTGTTGATACAGTCCTGCTGAACCTTTCAATGCAATAAAAGAAAATGGTTTTAAAGTAAAACTAAATCTTGGTTCAAATGTTTTTAACTTTTTACTGCCTGATAAAGAAGAAAGATTAATTCTTGTTCCAGCATCAATTCCAAGAAAATTCCATCTTAATAATTTATACTTGCTGTAGAAAACAATATTTGCACCTGATGAATTAAAATTATTTTTTGTTCCACCAAGATTTTCAGTAATCAGATTAGTTTTAATTTGTTTGACATGAAATCCTACACCCAATTCATCTTTGCTGTCAAATACATAAGAAAAATCCATTTGAAGAGTTGCATCTTCAATTTTATTTTCACTTTGGAAAACATTACTCAATTTTGGAATGACTTCCCCTTTGAAGTTGCTAAAAGAAACTCCTAATTCGAAGAACAAAGGACTATCACTAATTTGAAACCACTTAAAACCAAATAAATTATTAGACCATTTAAAGTCTTCAAGAAGAGGATTTTTATTTGTAACTCTATCGCCACTAAAAAATCCATTAAAAGAAAATTTTGCCCCGGATATAAAATCTGGGTTTGAGTAATTTGTTTTGAATGAAAAGTCATAAAAATCTGCTGGAACATTTTTATCATTCAAAAATTTTTTCAGAATAGAAGTTGAATAACTTTTTCTTCCGGCAAAATAAAAAGAACCATCAGGAATAGGTCCTTCAATCATAAATTTTCCTGAGAGATAACTTGCTGAAGCTTTAGCTGAAAAATTATTTTTATTTCCATCTTTAGTAATTATTTTCATAATTGAAGAAAGCCGGTTGCCATGTTCAGAAGAAAAACCACCTTTATAAAATTCAACATTGTTAATTATGTCAGGGTCTATTACACTAAAAATTCCAAGAGCATGAAAAGGGTTATATAAAGTTATGCCGTCTATCAAAACTAAATTTTGGTTGCTTGCACCACCTCTTACATAAAATCGAGCTGATATATCTCCAGTAGATTGAACACCTGGCAAATATTGAAGTGACCTGAACAAATCTGATTCCACTCCTTGAGGCAAAGATTCAATATCACGACTTAATAATCTTTGCAAACTCAAATCTAGCTGGTTTTCTTTATTTATTCTTTCGGCTACTTTTTCTATTGTTTTTAATTCAACACTTGCTGGAACGAGTTTAATATTGTAATGCGTAATTTTATTTTTAGCAAGATTAATTACTATTGATTTGGTTTGAAAACCAACATAAGAAATTATCAGGGTAAAGTTTTTTTCTGCAGGAATTGAAGGAATAATGAAATATCCTCTTGAATCTGTTGAAGTGCCAATTCCAAGTTCTTTGATGAATACATTACCAAATGCCAGGGGTTCTGAATTAGTAGAATCAGTAACAAGTCCTCTTAATATGCCAGTACTTTGTGCATTAATTGAATTTACTATGACAACGCAGTAAAATATAAACAATACTTTTTTAATATTATTCACCTGAAAAAGTAATTATATTTTTTTCTCTAGTAAAAATAATATAAATGAGCAAATAACACATTGAAAATATAACTTTTGTGTTATATCAAGCTAACTATTTTTTATTCGGCATTTATCAATTGTCATTCTGAGTCGCCGAAGGCGAGGAAGAATCTAAATAATAATATTGTTTTTGAGATTCTTCGTCGAATGCCTTACGGCAGCCTCCTCAGAATGACAGGAGAAAAATAGTGGCGGTCTCCTTAAAATGACAGGAAAAAAATAACATCGTCATTCTGAATGGAGCGAAGCGGAATGAAGAATCTCATTAAAACAAAAACTGTGAATAGATTCTTTGTCCTCCGCCTTTCGGTGGTCTCCTCAGAGTGACAAGAAAGTATAAAGCATTTTAATGAATTATTCTATGTTATTAAAAAAATTAAAGAAAATATTCAGAACTTGAAGATTCTGAGACTTAAAAGTCCCT
>JARYLX010000197.1 GCA_029907415.1 Melioribacter sp. | reverse complement strand
TGGTTCTTCAATTCTAATTCCACCAGCAATATTTAAAAATACATTATATGATGACAATTTAAGATTGGCTCTTTTTTCCAGAACTGCAAGCAAAATTGAAAGACGACGATAATCAAATCCAGTTGCAACTCGTTGAGGATTTCCATAAACGGAAGGAGTAACAAGTGCCTGAACCTCAAGTAATATTGGTCTTGTCCCTTCTATGCTCGATGTAATTACAGAGCCAGAAATTTCTTTTTCTCTTTCACTTAGAAATATTTCACTCGGGTTTTTTACTTCGTGCAAACCATCCTCATGCATTTCAAAAATTCCAATTTCATTTGTACTGCCAAATCTATTTTTTTGTGAGCGCAATATTCTATATGAATAACTTCTTTCCCCTTCAAACTGAAGGACTGCATCAACAATATGTTCAAGAACTTTTGGTCCTGCAATCATTCCATCTTTAGTAACATGACCAACTATTATAACCGAACATTTTTTCTTTTTTGCTGTTTGCATCAGTTCAGCAGTACATTCTCTTATTTGTGTTATTGTCCCTGCTGTATTTTCTAAATTGGGCTTATAAACTGTTTGTATTGAATCAATTATTACAACATCGGGTTCATATTTTTCTATAGAATTAATGATAATATCAAGGTCTGTTTCGGTAAGTATAGAAATATTTTCTGAGTCAATATTCAATCTTTTTGCACGAAGATTAATTTGACTGACAGATTCTTCTCCCGATACATAAATTACCTGCCCTTTAATTTTTGCTGCAGCCTGAAGAACCAGAGTTGATTTTCCAATTCCGGGGTCGCCCCCAATTAAAACAACTGAACCGGGCATCAATCCACCGCCAAGTACTCTATCAAATTCTTCAATGTTTGTTTTAATACGACTTTCTTCTTCATAAATTATAGAACTTAATTTAGAAAGAGAACCCTCTGGAATATTTTTACGTTGTGGTTTCTTTTTATCTTCTATTATCTCTTCAACAAAAGTATTCCAGTTTTCACATGATGGACATTTACCAAGCCATTTGATTGTTTCATAACCACAATTAGAGCATACATATTTGATATTAAATTTACTCATTAATTAAAAATCCTGTTCTCTTTATAAAATTTTCTATTACAGAATCTTTACTTTCAAGAAATTCCTGCGGCGTACCTGTAAAATAAATTTTCCCTTCATGAATCATAGCAATTCTTTCTGCAGTATTTTTCACACTGAACATATCGTGTGTTACAATTATCGATGTTACATTTAATCTTTCATTAAGTTCTTTTATCAGTTCATCAATTGAATCTGACATAATCGGGTCGAGTCCTGTAGTTGGTTCATCATAAAGAATATAATCAGGATTTGTTACAAGAGCACGAGCGAGCGCTACACGTTTTTTCATTCCACCTGATAATTCTGATGGTTTTAAGTTCTGAATATTTGGCAATCCAATTAGTTCCAATTTCTCCTGAACTATTTTTTCAATTTCTTTTTTTGATAATCCAAAATTATTTTCAATCAAAGGGAGACTGACATTTTCGAATACAGTCATAGAATCGAACAATGCGGCTCCTTGAAATAAAAATCCAAATTTCCTTCTGAGTTTATATAATTCTTTTTTATTTGCATCATTTACTGAAATTCCATCGACCATTACTACGCCTTCGTCTGGACTCAACAATCCTACAATATGTTTAAGTAGAACACTTTTCCCGCAGCCACTTTTACCAATAATTGCTAAAGATTCACCTGTTTTAATTATCAAATCAATTCCTCTTAAAACATGATTGCCGCCAAAACTCTTATGAAGATTTTTTATTTCTATCATTTGATTATTACTTACATTTTTGCAAAGAAATATAAAAAAAAGATAAGACTCATATTGGCGAAAATGATATTTATTCTATTTTATAAATTTATTTCTTCCAGTCAATAACAGTTTGAGAAGTTACTTCTTTCATTGTTACTTTATCTTTTGCTGTAATAGTAAATAAATATTTACCTGATGGATAATTTTTCATATCTAATTGCAGAATTATTTGTGGATTATTTTCATATGTTTCATAATCAGAAACGATTACAACTTCAGAACTTTTAGTATAACCCAGAAAGTTTGAAATCGAATTAATAATCTTTGCAAGACTGCTTTCTAATCTCTCACTTAATTTTTTCACTGAGATTTTTTGTTCAAAACTACAAAAGCCTTTTTCGTTTCTTTTAAGATTGTACAGTTCATAATAAAGTTTAATCGTATCATTCTTTGTGAATTCATTTAATGGATTTGGTTCGATATATAAATTTCCTCTTTGAATTCCTTTTGATTTTTCTGTTGATATTCTTCTGCTAAATAAAATATCACTAATACCATAATCAACATTGCTGAACTTTTTAATCACTAAATCAGAACGATTGGAAAATGTCCCTTTGTCTTCTCTTATCATTTCAAATGAGATAAATCCAGAATCGGGATATGTTGTAACTGCTATCGAATTCACATAATTATTGATTTCATTTTTGCTTATATTGATGCTGTCTAATTTTCTGAATTGCTCATTATAATTTTTATCGAAAAAGAATAATCCAATTTTATGCTTAAGTTCTTTCTTGTTCTTAAATAAAGAATCAGGTACATCAATTTTATAATTCAAATACAAATCTGTCTGATACCATTTATTCATGCTTTTAAATTGCAGGATAGAATAATCAATATTAAATCGGGGTCCTTCGAATTTTGGTTCATAAATAGTGTGAATTTCTTTTTTAAGATAATTTATATAATCCAGAGTATTACCATTAAATTGTGAGTGAACTTTATCTTTATCGAAAGAAGGTGTGCTGAATAAATATTTTCCTGATGATGTCATATCAGTAAATCCAAAACTCATATCTTTATAGTCCCATACTTCTGTTTTCATCATTAATCCACTTTCTCCCATCGAAGGTCTGATACGCATAAAATTTAATGGCTCTCCATAGCGAAGTACAACTTCACCTCGATTTGTTTTCCAGCCAGCTAAACCAATCTGGGGCACACTAAAGTGTAAATTAGAGAATACTACACGAGAATAATGTTCAAGCAATCTTTCATTGTATTCTGTCATATAAAGCGGGTCATAAACTTTCCAGTATAGTTCAATAAAATTACTTAACTGTTTGTCACTCATTTTATCAATTACATTTTTATAAGCAGGTTCTATTAAAAATTTCACAGTGTTAAATGTAAAATCCTTTTTTTCCTCTTTGTCCATTAGTGATATAGCTTTTTGATATTCATTGTAACTTTCCTTAAATCTTGATGTTTTGTAATAAAGCAGACCAAGAATTAAATGAAGTTCTTTATCATTATTCTTTTTGTTCAATAATTTTGTCAATAATGGAATTCCTTTTTCGGGGGAGCCAGTACTTTCATACAGTATGCTTAAACTTTTATTTGCATCATAATTCATCGAATCAATCAGTAAAACTTTTCGATAATATTTTTCTGCTTCATAAAAATCTTCATTTGCAAATTCCTGAAGACTTGCATAAAATTCATCGCTTAATTTTCTTACTGACTTATTATATTCAAAAAAATCTTTACTTTTAATTTCTGCTATACTCAAAAGAGAGGGGATGTGTGTGCTATCTATTGAAATTATTTTTTTAAATTCATTGATTGCACTGACTTTTGCAAAATCTTTCATTAATACTGCATAAGTAAATCGATATTCAATATTATCAGGTTTTAGCATTACGGCTTTTTTAAAATATTCATAAGCTAAATTTCTTGATTCGAATGTGTTCTTTTTCAAAAATAATTTCCCAAGTTCAAAGTAAGATGCAGCATCATTATTTTTCAAAATAGATTCTTTAAAAAATTTTAAAGCTGTTAACGTATCTTTAGATTCCAATAATTGTTTTGCTTTTTGAGATAATCCGACTGGATTGTTAAGCTGCTGACAAAAAAGAGATGAAAATGCATATTGGTAAATAACAAATAAAATTAAAATTGTTTTATATTGTTTGCTCATTGCAATTACTTAAATCTATTTGAACATAATAACAATTGAACTTTAAAATCAATAGAAGCCTTTTTCCCTTTCATTTTTGTTGTAGTGTAATACTAAAAGCACTAAATTAATCACGAAATAAAATAAACAATTTAATATGCCATACAAATTCATCGAACACACAGCTGATATTGCTATAGAGGTCGAAGGGAAAACAATAGAAGATGTTTTCATATCTGCTTTTTATGCCTGGAAAGAAATTGTTTTAGAAACAACTAATATTAAAAATGAACAATCAAAAAAATTCATATTCAATTCAAAAACACTTGAAGAATTACTAATAGAATTTCTGGGTGAACTGAACTATCAATTGTATACAAAAAAATGGGTTGTCAATTCAATTAATAAAATATTAATTGAAAAGACCAGTGAATTATTTCATTTGGATTTTGAAGTATTTGGAGAATCATTAAAAAATAAAAATCATTTAGTTAAAGAGGAGATAAAAGCGGTTACATTTCATCAAATGAAAATAGAAGAAAAGAACGGGAACTTATCGACAATAATTGTTTTTGATATTTAGGATTTGTAAAGGAGGAGCTATGGAAATCAACGGAATCAAAATCGAAAAAATAAGTGATTATCTCTGGGAAATTCCTGCACAAGGAGGCATGCTTGTTCCCGGAAGAATTTATGCAACCGAAAAAATGCTTATGGAATCAATTAAAAATGACGAAGCATTAAAGCAGGTAATAAATGTTGCACATTTGCCTGGTATTCAAATGTTTAGTCTTGCTATGCCAGATATTCACTGGGGTTATGGTTTCCCGATTGGCGGAGTTGCTGCTACGGATTTAGATGAAGGTGTTATTTCCCCAGGTGGCGTTGGATATGATATTAATTGCGGAGTTAGACTTGCGCGCACTTCATTAAAATATGAAAGCATAAAAAACAAAATTCAAAGATTAATCGAAGTACTTTTTCAGAACATTCCAACTGGAGTTGGTTCAAGTGGAGCAATAAGAAAATTATCTCCTTCAGAAATTAAGAGAATATTAAAAAATGGAGCCGAGTGGGCAGTTGAAAATGGTTTTGGTTCTCAAGAAGATTTATTATTTACAGAAGAGAATGGAAAATTAAAAGATGCAAATCCAGAATCCGTAAGTGAGCGTGCAATAGAAAGAGGATTGGACCAAGCTGGAACACTTGGTTCGGGAAATCATTTTCTTGAAGTTGATGTAGTCGAAGAAATTTATGACGAAAAAGTTGCAGAAGTATTTGGTTTGTTTAAAGGTCAGATTGTTATACTAATTCACACTGGTTCTCGTGGTCTTGGTTATCAAATTTGTGATGATTACTTAAAACTCCTTGTTCAATCAGAAAAAAAATTTGGTTTTAAACTTCCAGATAAACAACTTGCCTGCGCCCCAATTAAATCTCAGGAAGGACAGGATTATCTAAGTGCTATGAGATGTGCTGCTAATTTTGCCTGGAATAACAGACAAATAATTATGCACCTTGCAAAAAAAAGTTTCAAAGAAACATTTTCTATTTCAGATTCAGAACTTGGATTTCAATTAATTTATGATGTCTGCCACAACATAGCTAAAATTGAAGAGCATGCTATTATTAATAAAAATGGCAAAACAAAAACAAAAAAAGTTTGTGTCCATAGAAAAGGAGCAACACGAGCTTATCCAGCAGGAAGTGAATTAATACCAGAAAAATATCGAGCTGTGGGACAACCAGTTTTAATTCCAGGAGATATGGGAAGGTA
>JARYLX010000196.1 GCA_029907415.1 Melioribacter sp. | reverse complement strand
CAAGTTTTTCTCTTGAATTGGGCGCAATGTATCAATACAACGAAAATCTGAATTTCGATATTGCTTTTTACAGAACGGAGTACAACAACTTTATCGAACCCAATTTGACTAAAGAAGGGAAAATTCAATTTATAAATTTGAGCAAAGCTAAAATTTTAGGCCTCGAATTTATTGGCGATTGGAATGTTATTCCATCAATATTAAAATTAATGATTGGTTATAATTATATGTGGGCAAGAGATATTCAAAAAAATAAAGCAATGAAGTATCGTCCTCGAAATTCTTTTAATGTTCAGATAAATTATAGCCCATTACCTTTTGAATTTGGTATTGACTTTAGATATGCAAGTAAGGTAGAGGAAATTGATTACGAAATTACTCAGCCTCCTTTAGCTCTGGTGATTGATGGCGATAAGAGAGTTCCTGTTTATGTTACAAATGTTACAGCAGGATATAATTTTTTTATAATGAACAAACCTTCAAAAATTTATTTGAATGCAAAAAATATTTTTAATTATTACTATGTTGAATTTATCGGCAATCTTGCTCCATTAAGAAATGTTTCAATTAATTTACAATTGTATTTATAATTAATTTAATAAAAATGGAATATTGGATTAGGCAATTAATACCTGCATCAGTTACAATTTGTACTGAATTTGGTAAAATTAGTTATATGAAAGCTAAAACTATGCAGATGTTTAAAACAAAGATGAATTCAACTTAATCGGGGAAAATTTATCTGGAGGTCATAATGAAAAATCGAAAATGATAATAAAGAACTAATTGATAAAAAGAAAGAAAATATTTATACGATTGAAACGGATGAGAAAAGAAAATTATTTATTAAGCTCCATGATTTGAAAATAATGAAATGAAAGGTCTAATAGAATTAGCAGTTGAACAATCTGAAAATATTCCACATTTTTTAAGAGAATAAAATTTGTACCCCCGGCGGGAGTCGAACCCACATTACAAGCTCCGGAGGCTTGTGTTCTATCCATTGAACTACGGGGGCTTAGCATTGATGAATACATTAAATAATATTCATAATAAAAATAAAAAATATTTTGTTATTAATTTTTTGTGCAGTTTTAATAAAAAGAAAGATAAAATTAATTGCTATATTGACTTTTAGAAGATTTTACTAATTTATCAATGAGAATTTTTAGATAAGGAGAAAAAAAGTGTCTTACAAAATGAAAAAAGCTGTTGAAGAAATTATAACATCATTAAAGAAGTTACCCGAGCCGGGAAAAAAAACAGGTTCATTCTGGAATTTTATGAAAAGTCAATTGTACGAAGAAACACAATGGGATCCTGAGCATATTAAAATCATAGAAGGAGAAATTGATAATTATTTGAGCAAACTGGATAAAAAATCACTTACAGAGATGTGGAAAGAAACTCCAAATGGCAGTGAAAAATTTGATATAACATCAAAACCTGATGTAAAGGAAATGAAAGCAGATATTACCGATGATTTAATCGGCAGGGTAATGGATAGAATGGATGAAAAATATTCATCACGCGATTCTTTTTTCATTGAACCAGAAGAACCTTCATACAAGAAAAATAAAAATGAAGATGAAGATGATATTGACGAAGATATAGAAGAACCTGAAGATTTTACAGAGGATGATTTCGGCTTTGATGATGATTTATTTAATGAAAATAATGAAGATGATGAATACGATTATTAAACAATCTGTTCTTATTATTTTATTTTCATCACTATTAATTTATTCTCAAGGGAAAACTGTATTAGATTCTTCGAAAAGTTTTAATGGTTTTCTTCCTGAGGAAATTTATGAATTCAAGTTTAATGATGCATTTTTATTTAAGCGATTGAATGGAATTAAGTTAAATGAAAATTTTTTATATGATTCATCAATTGTCTGGATGCGAACAAAATATTTACTTGGTAATTTTGACGAGTGCAGTTTTTATTCAGAAAATTATATCGAACAAATAACTTCTCATTTACTCACAAAATATTATGAATCACAAAAATATGCTCCATTAAAAATGGTCCTTCAATCAGTACAAGTTGGTGCTGTAGGATACCTTGCATATCTTCATTTAAAAAAGTATGGCTTCTTAAAAAAGAAATAACACATTAATGTAACTCTTTGAGGGTTTTGTCAGTCTAAAGCATTGCAAATAAATTGGAGATAGAGAGATGAAAAAAGCGGCCATACTTATATTAATTTTTTTTATGTATTCAATAAGTAATAATGCACAGGAATTTTTTAGTGATGAAGACACAACAGAAGTAGAATGTTCACACAAAAGTTTAGATATCGGGATTAAATCAACTGGAATTAGTTTTGGGAATTCTGAATGCTGGAATGGAATCAGAATTAATATTTCAGATTGTGATGTTAGAATTATAAATGGGATTAATATTACTTTGTGGAAACCAGAAGAAATTTCATCATCAACTATTAATGGCATTTCCATTGGACTTGCACCAGCTGCAAAAAATTTGAATGGTTTATCTTTCGGGTTAGCTGCATTATTAGGTAAGAAAAATTTAAGAGGTATTAATATTGGAACTATTGCAACAGTTGGTGGCAAAATAGAAGGATTTAACTTTGGTGGTCTTGCAATTGTATCAAAAGATAAAATGGCAGGATTTAATTTTGGCGGTTTTGCAGCCGTATCAAAAGGGGATATATCTGGATTTAACTTTGGTGGTTTTGCCCTTGTTAATAGTAAAAATATCAATGGAATTAGTATTGGCGGACTTGCTCTGGTTTCGAAAGGTAATGTTAATGGAATTAACATTGGTGGTCTGGCACTTGTATCAAATGGAAGCGTTAATGGAATTAACATTAGTGGACTTGCGATTGTATCAAAGGAAGGTATCAAAGGAATTAATGTCGGAGGTTTAGCTTTAGTTAGCAAAGGTGATATTTATGGATTAAATCAAGCAATTTTAGCCACATTTTCTAAAGGAGCGATTAAAGGAATTAATTTTTCTGGATACAAGATGGAAGCAGAAGAATTTTATGGCTTAAATATTACACCAGGCTGGATTGAGGTTAATAATCTCTTTGGAATTTCAATCGCATCTTATAATAGAATTGAAGGAACTCAAAAAGGATTGGTCATTGGTATTCTGAATGTTGCTGAGGAGTTAAAAGGTATTCAGCTTGGATTAATAAATATTGCAAAAAATAATAGTGGAATATCGAAAGTTCTTCCTTTTATAAACTGCCACTTTTAATCAGAAATAAAATTATCTAATGGAACACGGATAAAAAATTATCATAAGTTAAATTTGGGGAAATTCTGTTTAAGTATTTTATCTGTGTTCCATAAATTTTATTTATGAATTGAACTTACTTCCTTGTATAAACAGCATCAAACATTTTGTATTCTTTGCCATCAATAGTGGAATATATTTCGTTTGTAAATTTATTTACATCAATAATCTTTGTAATTGAACGCATGGTTACTGTTTTTCCGGTTATAGGGTCAAAAGATTCACCGGTATATGTGAAGGTTTTGGTATTTTCATCATAATTCCCTTTCATAATTAACATCCCGGTTCCCATATTATCAATCCAGAAGCTGTAAAATTTTTTTTCTTTATTATCGTATCCATCTATTGCAATTCCTTCAAATGGCATTCCCATCATATTTGCACTATAGGTTGTTTTAAAATATCTTCCGTCGAGTAGAGATTCTGTTGTAGCGGTTCCTTCTGTTTTATTTTCTGATGAGGTATATACATCATACATTGTCATCTCTACATTCCAGTTGCCAATGTTTTTTGATAATAATTCATGCATTTTTCCAGGAGTCATGTACTCCATCCATGCATTCATTATTTGCTGTTGATCTTGCGCTTTTATTACAGTTGCAAGTATAAAAAGAACTGCTATAATTTTTTTCATAACTACTCCAAAATAAAATGAATGATTCTATTAATTAATAAAACAAATTATATTGTGTTATATTCAAATTCTCTCATTTGCATCAAAGTATTCAACCCAGAAGCTAAAAATATAATAATTAATGCTATCCAGATTAATGTTAGTATTATTCCAATAATTATTAAAATTTTTGTAATGCGAAAAAATTTTCCCTGCAGTTCAAATCCCATTCTAAGTGCAGCAGCTTCATTGGTGGCTTTAAAGATTGCAAATTGGTCAGCAGCTTCGCGTATTCTTAAACCAATTATAATAATTGGAACTCCAATTATTGCACCAATTATTGATAGACAAGTAATAGCACCATAAATAATAGTAAACATTCCTACAAAACGCATATCCTTGACCATCTTATCAAAAATCATCTGAAATGGTGTAACTGGTTTAAATTCAGCGGATTGTGATTCGAGATTAATTCCTTCAAATTGCTCCATTACAACACTCCTTTGTTTATCAAATTTTATATAGTGGACTTAATTGATTGTTGTCTGAAATGCTTACATTCAAATCTTTCAATAATCCATCTTCAATACTGTAAATCCAGCCGTGAACTGTAAGCTCTTTTTTTGACTTCCATGCATTTTGAACTATCGTTGTGTTACATACATTTGTCACTTGTTCGATTACATTTAATTCGCATAATAAGTCAAATCTAACTTTTTCATCGGTTATATCATTAAATTTATTTTGATGAAATCGATATACATCTTTGATATGTCTTAGCCAGTTATCAATTAATCCAAATTCATTATTTCCAAGAGCAGCTTTGATACCTCCGCAACCGTAATGTCCACACACGATAATGTGTTTTACTTCAAGTACTTCAACTGCATATTGAATTACTGATAGGCAATTTAAATCTGTATGCACCACTACATTAGCAATATTTCGATGGACAAAAATTTCGCCCGGTAATAAATCAACAATTTGATTAGCAGGAACACGGCTATCCGAACAGCCAATCCATAAATATTCCGGTTTTTGTTGTTTTGAAAGCTTTTTGAAAAAGTCAGGGTCTGATTTTTTAATTCTTTCAGCCCATTTAAGATTTCTTGTAAATAAATGTTCAAGTTTGCTCATATTTACCCCTTTAATTAAATCAGTAGAAAATGAAAATGATTATATATTTAATTATAAATTACAGCAGATAAGTAACCCACTACTTCAGAATAATCGCCCGATACATCACCTGAATCTGATCGATGAAGGACTTTTGATTTCCTCTTTTGAGTTAAATCTGCTGTTCTCATTAATGCAACAATAGCACCTCCACCGCAAGCTTCACATCTGTTATTTTCCAGGTCTCTTTGTAATCCTTCGTAATCAAAATTTTGTATATGTTTTTCAACAACTGAATCTAATTCATCTGCGGTGCGTTTTGAATAGTAATGAGATAAATCTGAACTTGCTACAATTAATGTTTGGTTGTTAATAACTCTGGAAAGTTTTTCAGCAAGTTCATATACAAATATGCGGTTTTGATCCCCCATAACAATCGGGACGATTTTAAAATCATGAAGTACCATCTGGAGAAAGGGGATTTGAACTTCTACTGCATGTTCGGCACGATGCCCTTGAATCCCTTCAAAAATTATTTTGCTTTCACTTATTAATTGTGACACCATATTTTTATCAATTTCAACTTCTCCAAGGGGTGTTTTGTAAGCATCACCATTGTAAATTGAAATTCCAGCGAAATATTCTCGATGACTTGGAGAAATAATTATAATTGTTTTGTAATCTTTATTTTTTATAACATTGTATGCATAAGCGGCAGTTTTTCCTGAATAAATATATCCTGCATGAGGCGAAACTATGCCTATGACATTATCG